>NZ_CP076457.1:1500000-1580000 GCF_018866325.1 Streptomyces sp. YPW6 | reverse complement strand
AAGCAGCCGCGGAAGCGAGTTGTGGACGGTTCACGAGTGAGAATGCAGGCATGAGTAGCGATACACACGTGAGAAACGTGTGCGCCGATTGACTAAGGGTTCCTGGGTCAAGCTGATCTGCCCAGGGTAAGTCGGGACCTAAGGCGAGGCCGACAGGCGTAGTCGATGGACAACCGGTTGATATTCCGGTACCCGCTTTGAAACGCCCAGTACTGAATCAGGCGATGCTAAGTCCGTGAAGCCGGCCCGATCTCTTCGGAGTTGAGGGTAGTGGTGGAGCCGATGAACCAGACTTGTAGTAGGTAAGCGATGGGGTGACGCAGGAAGGTAGTCCAGCCCGGGCGGTGGTTGTCCCGGGGTAAGGGTGTAGGACGCACGGTAGGTAAATCCGTCGTGCATGGAGTCTGAGACCTGATGCCGAGCCGATTGTGGTGAAGTGGATGATCCTATGCTGTCGAGAAAAGCCTCTAGCGAGTTTCATGGCGGCCCGTACCCTAAACCGACTCAGGTGGTCAGGTAGAGAATACCGAGGCGTTCGGGTGAACTATGGTTAGGAACTCGGCAAAATGCCCCCGTAACTTCGGGAGAAGGGGGGCCATTTCTGGTGATAGCACGTGCTGCTTGAGCTGGGGGTGGCCGCAGAGACCAGCGAGAAGCGACTGTTTACTAAAAACACAGGTCCGTGCGAAGCCGTAAGGCGATGTATACGGACTGACGCCTGCCCGGTGCTGGAACGTTAAGGGGACCGGTTAGCTGCTCTTCGGGGTGGCGAAGCTGAGAACTTAAGCGCCAGTAAACGGCGGTGGTAACTATAACCATCCTAAGGTAGCGAAATTCCTTGTCGGGTAAGTTCCGACCTGCACGAATGGCGTAACGACTTCTCGACTGTCTCAACCATAGGCCCGGTGAAATTGCACTACGAGTAAAGATGCTCGTTTCGCGCAGCAGGACGGAAAGACCCGGACCTTTACTACAGTTTGATATTGGTGTTCGGTTCGGCTTGTGTAGGATAGGTGGGAGACTGTGAAGCGGCCACGCCAGTGGTTGTGGAGTCGTCGTTGAAATACCACTCTGGTCGTGCTGGATGTCTAACCTGGGTCCGTGATCCGGATCAGGGACAGTGTCTGATGGGTAGTTTAACTGGGGCGGTTGCCTCCTAAAGAGTAACGGAGGCGCCCAAAGGTTCCCTCAGCCTGGTTGGTAATCAGGTGTTGAGTGTAAGTGCACAAGGGAGCTTGACTGTGAGACCGACGGGTCGAGCAGGGACGAAAGTCGGGACTAGTGATCCGGCAGTGGCTTGTGGAAGCGCTGTCGCTCAACGGATAAAAGGTACCCCGGGGATAACAGGCTGATCTTCCCCAAGAGTCCATATCGACGGGATGGTTTGGCACCTCGATGTCGGCTCGTCGCATCCTGGGGCTGGAGTCGGTCCCAAGGGTTGGGCTGTTCGCCCATTAAAGCGGTACGCGAGCTGGGTTTAGAACGTCGTGAGACAGTTCGGTCCCTATCCGCTGTGCGCGTAGGAATATTGAGAAGGGCTGTCCCTAGTACGAGAGGACCGGGACGGACGAACCTCTGGTGTGCCAGTTGTTCTGCCAAGGGCATGGCTGGTTGGCTACGTTCGGAAAGGATAACCGCTGAAAGCATCTAAGCGGGAAGCCTGCTTCGAGATGAGTATTCCCACCTCCTTTGAGGGGTTAAGGCTCCCAGTAGACGACTGGGTTGATAGGCCAGATGTGGAAGCCCGGTAACGGGTGGAGCTGACTGGTACTAATAGGCCGAGGGCTTGTCCTCAGTTGCTCGCGTCCACTGTGTTAGTTCTGAAATAACGAACGGCTGTGTTGTTGCCCGGTTGGTTTGATTGTTTCATAGTGTTTCGGTGGTCATTGCGTTAGGGAAACGCCCGGTTACATTCCGAACCCGGAAGCTAAGCCTTTCAGCGCCGATGGTACTGCAGGGGGGACCCTGTGGGAGAGTAGGACGCCGCCGAACAATTATTGTGGGAGAGCCCCGCACCGTGATGGTGCGGGGCTTTTCTGCGTTTCAGGCACCGCATCCTGTTCTCGGGCGTCGCGGCCCCGGCCTCCAGATACACCCCTACGCGCACTCCCGGGTGTTTCTGGCTCCCGGTCATGTGCCACTCCCGGGCCGGCGGACGCGATTATGCGTATCCCCTGATCCCGTGTATGGTTTACCTCGTTGCCACAGCGCAACGAGGCCCCAATAGCTCAGTCGGTAGAGCGTCTCCATGGTAAGGAGAAGGTCTGCGGTTCGATTCCGCATTGGGGCTCAGAACAACGAAAGGCCCCCGCTACATGGCGGGGGCCTTTCGCGTTGCCGTGAAGTGTGCGGAGCCGAAGCCGGAGTCGTCAGAGGAGGGGAGGCTCCGGGACGCGCATGGCCAGGATCGCCATGTCGTCCGAGGCCGGCTCCGCTGCGAAGCGCTCCACGGCCCGCAGGATGCGTGAGGCGACCGCTCCGGCCGTCAGGCCCGTACACGTCGACAGGACATCGGCGAGACCGTCGTCGCCCAGCATGCGGGTCCCCTCGCGGCGTTCGGTGACGCCGTCCGTGACGCACAGCAGGACGTCTCCCGGACTGAGGACGACCTCCTGCTCGTACAGGTCCAGATCGTCGAGCACACCGAGCAGCGGCTGCGGTTCCGCGGCGGACTCCACGGAGCCGTCCTGGCGCAGGCGCAGTGGCAGCGGATGGCCGGCGCAGACCACCTTCAGGAGGGCGCTGCCGTCCTCCTGGGGCCACAGCTCGCCATAGAGGAGGGTCAGGAAGCGACTGCGGGCTCCCTCGTCGAGGATCGCCGCGTTGAGGCGCTCCAGGACCGCCGGGCCGCCGAAGCCCTCGCGGGCCAGCAGGCGCAGCGCGTGGCGGGCGAGGCCCGTGACGGCGGCCGCCTCGGGGCCCGTACCGCAGACGTCGCCGATGGCGAAGCCGTACGCGCCGTCGCGGATGGGGAAGACGTCGTAGAAGTCGCCGCCGACCTCGTTGCCCTCGCCCGCGGCGCGGTAGATGACCTCGATCTCGACGTTCGGCACGTCGGGGAGGCCCGGGGGCAGCAGGCTGCGCTGGAGGGACTGGCTGATCGCCATGCGCTCCGAATACAGGCGGGCGTTGTCCAGGGCCAGGGCGGCCCGACGGGACAGGTCCTCGGCCAGTTCCAGGATCTCCTGGCGGAAGTGGTCGTCCGAGGGCTTCCCGAGCGTCAGCATGCCGATCACGCGGTTGCGGGCGACCAGCGGCAGGACCACCGTCTCGCCGCCGACCGCCTGGGCCGTGGCGAGCGTGGTGCGGGTGGCGGTGCTCATGCTCAGCGGGGCGTCGTGGGCCAGGCTGCGGGTCGACGTGGACAGCGCCGCGCGGTGGCCCGCCTCCGCGGGGGCGGCCCAGACGCGGGCGCCCGGAGTGGGGACCGGATCCGGTGGGGCGATCTTCGAGAGCAGGGCCTTGAGGCCGTCGATGAGGTCCTCGTCCTCGTGGAGCACGTACGAGAGATACGGATCGGACGACTGGTCCGCGATGGTGTAGACGGCGCACCAGGTGGCCAGGGTCGGGACGGTCATCTGGGCCATGAGCGCCAGGGTCTGGTCCCGGTCCAGCGTGCCGGCCAGCAGGTCGGAGGCCTCGACGAGGAAGGACAGGGAGCCGCGGCGCAGCCGCTCCAGCTCGCCGAGGCGGGCGGACTCCACGGCCAGCGCGATGCGGTCGGCCGCGAACTGGAGCCGCAGGGCCTCCTCGTTCGAGTAGCGGCCCGCGCCCTCCGCCGCGACGCCGAGGGAGCCCGTGAGCCGGCCCTCGACCTTCAGCGGGACCGTGACGACCGAGCGCATCCCGGTGTCGGTGAGGAGCGGGACCGCACCGGGGACGGCGGTCAGATCCTCGTGCACGGCCGGCATGCGGGCGGAGCCGTAGCGTCCCGTCCCGGCTTCGACCGGGACCCGGGCGAAGCGCTGACGGGCCGAGGGGAGGCCCGTCGTGGCGCGGACCTCCAGCTCCGTCTCGTCGTCGGTGGCCAGGAGCAGGAACGCGGCGTCGGCGTCGAGCATGTCGCGGGCGCGTTCGACCGTCCGCTGGAGGAGGCCGTCGAGGTCGTCGGGGGCGGGGGAGCCGATGAAGACCTCGAACGGGTCCACCGTGCGGCTGTCGGAGGAGGCGTCGGAGACCGGGGCGCGGACCGGGGTCTGGAGGACGGCGCGCTCGTCGTCGCGGACGAGCAGGCAGACCGTGGACGGGTCGCCGTCGGTGTCGCGGACCCGCAGGTGCGACGCGTAGACGGCGATCGTCCGGCCGTCCGCGCCCCGGATGCCGTAGCTGCCCTCCCAGCGGGAGAGCTGGAGGGCGTCGGCGATGCCGGTGTTGGTCCCCGGGGTGTGCGGCCAGGCCACGAAGTCGGTGAACTGCTTGCCGGTGACCTGCTCCGCGGTGTGCCCGAAGACGTACGCGGCGTCGTCGTTCCACGCGCTGATCGCGCCGACGCTGTCGATCTGCACGACGGCGACCCGGATCCGCTGGTCGGTGACCGGGAGCAGCGAGGTGGGCAGGACCGGGCCGGCGGAGCGGATGCCCACGGGCCGCTCGGGCAGGTCCAGCTGGAACCACACGTGCTTGCGGGTGCGGGAGTACTCCACGCCCCAGCGGGAGGCCAGAGCGGCGCAGAGCAGCAGACCGCGGCCGTTCTCGCGGTCCGGGCTGCCGAAGTCGAGGGCGCTGCTCTGGAGCGGGACCTCGCGTTCCGGATAGTGGTCGGAGACCTCGACGCGGACGCCTTCCCCGGTGCGCAGGCACAGGACGTCGGCCGCCGTCCCCGCATGGATGACGGCGTTGGTCACGAGTTCACTGGTGAGGACGACGGCGTCGTCGACGAGATCGTTGTAACCCCACCCCTGAAGCGTGTCCCGGACGAAGGCGCGGGCGGTCGCGACGGAGCGCCCGACCGGTTCGAAGGTGGCGGCCGCGCGCGCGGTGATCACAGCACTCCCCATATTGGTGTCTCGTCGCTTCCCCGAGTCCTGTGCCCGTTTATCGCCGCTTCGATTCGCTTGCCAGGCTAGACGTTCGCCCAGGGTGCCGGATACACGAGGGCCGAGTTCGGGACAAGTCGTCCCGGTGGTGGTGCGCGGGCGCACAAGTATGGACTCCCGGTACAGGGGACGGGGGACAACCGGTGCAGGTTGCCCGCGGACCTGTTCCGGCCTGGTACGTTGCAACGATTTGACGTCCGCCCCGCTACCCGTTGACGGTGTGCTGTGGCGGTGAGCCAAAGTGGAACTGGGCAAGCTTCCGGATAGGCCCGAGTGAAACGGTCAACCCCTGCGGGAGGGACACGGTGGAGTCTGGCGTGGCGGCGCAGGGTTCGAAGGCGCGTACAAAAGGCGGACAGTCCGTGAAAAAGCAGCGCAATGGCACCGTCGAAGTGGACGCGGCAGCTCTGAACAGAGTGCTCGCGGGCCTCGTGGCGATGCGCGACGGCAATTTCCGCAGGCGGCTCACCGTCTCCGGCGACGGCGTGATGACGGAGATCGCGGCGGTCTTCAACGAGGTCGCCGACCGGAATCTCCACCTGACCGGTGAGCTGGCTCGCGTACGGCGGGTGGTCGGGCGGGAGGGGAAGCTCACGGAGCGGCTGGAGACGGGCGCCTGCGAGGGTTCCTGGGCCGCCGCGATCGACGCCTCCAACGAGCTCGTCGACGATCTCGCGCGGCCGGTCTCCGAAGTGGGCCGGGTCCTGTCGGCGGTCGCCGACGGTGATCTGGAGCAGCGGATGGAGCTGCGCTCGCACACGCAGGACGAGACGGTGCGGCCGCTGCGCGGTGAGTTCCTGAAGGTTGCCCGTACGGTCAACAACCTGGTCGACCAGCTGTCGGTCTTCACCGAGCAGGTGACCCGGGTCGCCGTCGAGGTGGGCACCGAGGGCAAGCTCGGGGGCCAGGCGCAGGTGCGGGGCATGTCCGGGTCCTGGAAGGACCTCACGGACTCCGTGAACACCATGGCGTACCGGCTGACGGCCCAGGTGCGGGACATCGCGCTGGTGACGACGGCGGTCGCCAAGGGGGATCTGTCGCGGAAGGTCACCGTCCATGTGGCCGGTGAGATGCTCCAGCTGAAGAACACCGTCAACACGATGGTCGACCAGCTGTCCTCCTTCTCCTCCGAGGTGACGCGCGTCGCCCGTGAGGTGGGTACGGAGGGCGAGCTGGGCGGCCAGGCGACCGTGCCGGGTGTGGCCGGGGTGTGGAAGGACCTCACCGACTCCGTCAACACGATGGCGGGCAACCTCACCTCCCAGGTGCGCGGGATCGCGGAGGTGACGACGGCCGTCGCGAGCGGTGACCTGACACAGAAGGTCACGGTGAGCGCGCGCGGTGAGGTAGCGCAGCTCGCCGAGACGATCAACCAGATGACCGAGACGCTGCGGACCTTCGCGGACGAAGTGACGCGGGTGGCGAGCGAGGTCGGTGGCGAGGGTCTCCTCGGCGGCCAGGCGCAGGTGCCGGGGGCCGCGGGGACGTGGAAGGACCTCACCGACTCGGTGAACACGGTCTTCCGGAACCTCACCACGCAGGTGCGCGACATCGCTCAGGTGACGACCGCGGTGGCCAGCGGTGACATGTCGCAGAAGGTCACGGTCGATGTGGCCGGCGAGATGCTGGAGCTGAAGAACACCGTCAACACGATGGTGGACCAGCTCCAGTCGTTCGGTTCCGAGGTGACCCGCGTGGCCCGGGAGGTCGGCGTCGAGGGCCGGCTCGGCGGGCAGGCCGAGGTGCCGGGCGCGGCGGGGACGTGGAAGGACCTCACCGACTCGGTGAACACCGCGTTCCGCAACCTGACCGGTCAGGTCCGGGACATCGCGCAGGTCACCACGGCCGTCGCCAACGGTGACCTGTCGCAGAAGGTCACCGTGGACGTGGCCGGCGAGATGCTGGAGCTGAAGAACACCGTCAACACGATGGTGGCGCAGCTCTCCAGCTTCGCCGACCAGGTGACGCGGATGGCCCGGGACGTGGGCACCGAGGGCCGTCTCGGCGGTCAGGCGCGGGTGGACGGCGTCTCGGGTACGTGGAAGGAGCTCACGGACTCCGTCAACTTCATGGCGGGGAACCTCACCTCCCAGGTGAGGCAGATCGCCCAGGTGACGACGGCGGTGGCGCGGGGTGACCTGTCGCAGAAGATCGACGTGGACGCCCGGGGCGAGATCCTGGAGCTCAAGAACACCATCAACACCATGGTCGACCAGCTCTCCGCCTTCGCCGACCAGGTCACACGGGTGGCCCGCGAGGTGGGTACGGACGGCCGTCTCGGCGGCCAGGCGCAGGTGCCCGGTGTCGCCGGAGTGTGGCGCGATCTGACCGATTCGGTGAACGGGATGGCGGGGAACCTCACCGCTCAGGTCCGTAACATCGCGCAGGTCGCCACGGCGGTGGCGCGGGGTGACCTGTCGCAGAAGATCGACGTGGACGCCCGGGGCGAGATCCTGGAGCTGAAGAACACCCTCAACACGATGGTGGACCAGCTGTCCAACTTCGCGGAGCAGGTCACGCGGGTCGCCCGTGAGGTGGGTACGGAGGGCATCCTCGGCGGTCAGGCCGAGGTGCAGGGCGTGTCCGGTACGTGGAAGGACCTCACCCAGTCCGTCAACGGCATGGCGAACAACCTGACCCTCCAGGTCCGCAACATCGCCGAGGTCACCACCGCGGTCGCCAAGGGCGATCTCTCGAAGAAGATCACGGTCGACGCCAAGGGCGAGATCCTCGAACTGGTCACGACCGTGAACACGATGGTCGACCAGTTGCTGAACTTCGCCGACGAGGTGTCCCGGGTGGCCCGTGAGGTGGGCACCGAGGGGATTCTCGGCGGTCAGGCACGGGTGCGCGGGGCGACCGGCATCTGGAAGGACCTCAGCGAGAACGTCAACCTGATGGCGAACAACCTGACCAGCCAGGTGCGGAACATCTCCCGGGTCTCCTCCGCGGTCGCCAACGGCGATCTGACGAAGAAGGTCACCGTCGAGGCGCGCGGCGAGGTCGCGGAGCTGGCCGACACGGTCAACACGATGGTGACGACGCTGTCCTCCTTCGCCGACGAGGTCACGCGGGTGGCCCGTGAGGTGGGCACGGAGGGCGAGCTGGGCGGCCAGGCCCGGGTGCCGGGGGTCGCCGGTACGTGGAAGGACCTCACCGAGTCCGTGAACTCGATGGCGTCCAACCTGACCGGCCAGGTGCGGCAGATCGCCACGGTCACCACCGCCATCGCCAAGGGCGACCTGACCAAGAAGATCGACATCGACGCGCGCGGTGAGATCCAGGAGCTGAAGAACACCATCAACACGATGGTCGACCAGCTGTCCTCGTTCGCCGAGCAGGTGACCCGGGTCGCCCGCGAGGTGGGCACCGAGGGGCAGTTGGGCGGTCAGGCGAGGGTGCGGGACGTGGACGGCACCTGGCGCGACCTCACCGAGTCGGTGAACGAGATGGCCGGGAACCTCACCCGGCAGGTGCGCGCCATCGCGGCCGTCGCCACCGCGGTGACCCGCGGCGATCTGAACCTCAAGATCGACGTGGACGCGGCCGGCGAGATCCAGGTCCTCCAGGACAACATCAACACGATGATCGCGAACCTCCGCGACACCACCCTCGCCAACAAGGAGCAGGACTGGCTGAAGGGCAACCTCGCCCGGATCTCCGGTCTGATGCAGGGCCGCCGTGATCTGGACGACGTGGCCTCGCTGATCATGAGCGAGCTGACGCCGGTGGTCTCGGCGCAGCACGGGGCGTTCTTCCTGGCCATGTCCCCGGGCGACTCGGACGAGGTCGGTCCGGACAACGACGAGGACGGCTCGTACGAGCTGCGGATGCGGGGGAGTTACGGCTACTCGGCGGGTTCGATGCCGACCTCGTTCCGGCCCGGTGAGACGCTCATCGGGACGGCGGCAGAGGAGAAGCGGACGATCCAGGTCGACCATGTGCCGCCGGGGTATCTGAAGATCTCCTCCGGTCTCGGGGAGGCGCCGCCCGCGCATGTGATCGTGCTGCCGGTGCTCTTCGAGGGCAAGGTGCTCGGAGTGATCGAGCTGGCCTCCTTCCAGCCGTTCACGCACATCCAGCGGGACTTCCTCAACCAGCTCGCCGAGATGATCGCGACGAGCGTCAACACGATCAGCGTCAACACCAAGACCGAGAAGCTGCTGGAGCAGTCGCAGGAGCTGACGGAGCAGCTGCGTGACCGCTCGCAGGAGCTGGAGAACCGGCAGAAGGCCCTCCAGGCGTCCAACGCCGAGCTGGAGGAGAAGGCCGAGCTGCTGGCCCAGCAGAACCGCGACATCGAGGTGAAGAACACCGAGATCGAGGAGGCGCGGCAGGTGCTGGAGGAGCGCGCCGAGCAGCTCGCGGTCTCGATGCGCTACAAGTCCGAGTTCCTGGCGAACATGTCGCACGAGCTGCGCACCCCGCTCAACTCGCTGCTGATTCTGGCGAAGCTGCTGGCGGACAACGCCGAGGGCAATCTGTCGCCGAAGCAGGTGGAGTTCGCCGAGACGATCCACGGGGCGGGGTCGGACCTGCTCCAGCTGATCAACGACATCCTCGACCTCTCCAAGGTCGAGGCGGGCAAGATGGATGTCAGCCCGACCCGGATCGCGCTGGTCCAGCTGGTCGACTACGTGGAGGCGACGTTCCGCCCCCTCACCGCGGAGAAGGGGCTCGACTTCTCCGTACGGGTGTCACCGGAGCTTCCGGCGACGCTGCACACCGACGAGCAGCGGCTCCTCCAGGTGCTGCGCAACCTGCTCTCCAACGCGGTGAAGTTCACCGACAGCGGCGCGGTGGAGCTGGTGATCCGGCCCGCCGGCGCCGATGTGCCGAACGCGATCCGCGAGCATCTGCTGGAGGCGGGTTCGCTGCGGGACGCCGACGCCGATCTGATCGCGTTCTCGGTCACCGACACCGGGATCGGGATCGCGTCCAGCAAGATGCTGGTGATCTTCGAGGCGTTCAAGCAGGCGGACGGTACGACGAGCCGGAAGTACGGCGGTACCGGTCTCGGGCTCTCCATCAGCCGGGAGATCGCCCGGCTGCTCGGCGGGGAGATCCATGCGGCGAGCGAGCCCGGACGGGGTTCGACCTTCACCCTGTACCTGCCGTTGCACCGCGCCGAACTGCCGCCCCAGGGCTACCCCCCGGTGGGTTCCGGTTCCGCCGAGGTGCTGGGCGGCTCGGGCGAGATGGGGCAGGCGCAGTCACCGCAGGGCCAGTCGGCTCCGTACGGCGACCCGGCCAACTCCGCCGGGGTGTTCCGCAGGCGCCGCAAGGCCCTGGGTGACGCGGGCCGCAAGCCCGCTCTGCCGGCCGGGCGCACGGCGTCCGAGAGCGCCCCGCAGCAGGAGGAGTGGGTGCAGGGGAGTCAGGGCGAGAGCCAGGGGCAGGACCAGGGCGCGGCGGTCGAGCCGGCGCCCCGGCGGACGTTCCGCTTCCGCGGCGAGAAGGTGCTCATCGTCGACGACGACATCCGCAACGTCTTCGCGCTCACCAGTGTGCTGGAGCAGCACGGCCTCTCCGTGCTGTACGCGGAGAACGGCCGGGAGGGCATCGAAGTCCTGGAGCAGCACGACGATGTGACGGTCGTGCTGATGGACATCATGATGCCGGAGATGGACGGGTACGCGACGACGACCGCGATCCGGCGGATGCCGCAGTTCGCCGGGCTGCCGATCGTCGCGCTCACCGCGAAGGCGATGAAGGGCGACCGGGAGAAGGCCATCGACTGCGGAGCTTCCGACTACGTAACGAAGCCTGTCGATCCTGATCACCTGCTTGCGGTGATGGAGCAGTGGATGCACGGAGAGTGATCGAGGATTGAACGAATTGGCGTGAGTTGTTGACCGACTGTGCTCGAACGGGTGTGAACGCGCTGCATTCGGGGAACCTTCTGGTCTCCCACCGCGTTTGCGTTATGTGCACAGTGACATCGCGGTGACAGGGTGTGGCGACGGGCGGGGTGCGGCTACCATGACCGGCACAAGGACGGACGGCGTAAGGGAGTCGTCCCCTGGGGCGGCACCCGGTGCATTTCCGGGGCGAGGAGGGCGGGCCATGGTGCAGAAGGCCAAGATCCTCCTGGTCGATGACCGGCCGGAGAATCTGCTGGCGCTGGAGGCCATCCTCTCTGCGCTCGATCAGACACTGGTCCGGGCATCGTCAGGGGAGGAGGCGCTCAAAGCGCTGCTCACGGACGACTTCGCGGTCATTCTGCTGGACGTCCAGATGCCGGGCATGGACGGTTTCGAGACGGCCGCGCACATCAAGCGACGGGAACGGACCCGGGACATCCCGATCATCTTCCTCACCGCGATCAACCACGGTCCGCACCACACCTTCCGCGGGTACGCCGCCGGTGCGGTGGACTACATCTCCAAGCCGTTCGACCCGTGGGTGCTGCGGGCCAAGGTCTCCGTCTTCGTCGAGCTGTACATGAAGAACTGCAAGCTCCGCGAGCAGGCGGCTCTGCTGCGGCTCCAGTTGGACGGCGACGGCCACGCGGGCGGCGAGCACGAGAAGGAGTCGGCCGGGCTCCTGGCCGAACTCTCCGCACGGCTCGCGGCGGTCGAGGAGCAGGCGGAGGCGCTCTCCAAGCAGCTCGACGACGAGTCCGCGGACGCCGCCGCGGTCGCCACCGCCGCCCACCTGGAGCGCAAGCTGACCGGCCTGCGCCGTGCGCTGGACGCCCTGGAGCCGGGCACCGGCGGGGGCGTCGTGCCCGCACAGAGCTGACTCCCCCCTCTCCCGGTGAAGAGGCGCCCGTGCCCATGAGGCGGCGTCAGTTCCCCGCTGCCCGGGGGCGACACGGTCGGGTGAACCAGTAGGCGAACGTGTTCACGGGCGACGACAGCGGTAACCTCGGCACCATGGCCTCACGTACGTCCGGCAAGGGTTCCCAGGGCACGGCGGGCACCACCAAGCGCGTCGGCCGTACTCCGGGCCCGGCGAAGAAAGCCGCGCCCGCCAGGAAGACCGCACCGAAGAAGTCGGCCGCCCCCGCCAAGCGGGCGCCCGCGAAGAAGGCGGCGGCCAGGAAGCCCGCGCCCAAACCCGCGCCGTCCCCCACCGGGGGCGTCTACCGGCTGGTGCGCGCGGTCTGGCTCGGTGCGGCCCACGGCGTCGGTGCGGTGTTCCGGTCGATAGGGCGCGGCGCCAAGGGACTTGACCCCGCCCACCGCAAGGACGGGCTCGCCCTGCTGCTGCTCGGCCTCGCGCTGATCGTCGCCGCCGGCACCTGGTCCAACCTCCAGGGCCCGGTCGGCGATCTGGTCGAGATGCTGGTGACCGGCGCTTTCGGCCGACTCGACCTGCTCGCCCCGATACTGCTGGGCGCGATGGCGGTACGGCTCATCCTCTACCCGGAGCGGCCCGAGGCCAACGGCCGTATCGTCATCGGGCTGTCCGCTCTCGTCGTGGGCGTCCTCGGCCAGGTCCACATCGCCTGCGGCTCGCCCGGCAGGGACGCGGGCACCGAGGCCATGCAGGACGCCGGCGGGCTGGTCGGCTGGGCCATGTCCAAGCCGCTGATCTTCATGATGGGCGAGGTGCTCGCCGTACCGCTGCTGGTGCTGCTGACCGTGTTCGGGCTCCTCGTCGTCACCGCCACCCCGGTCAACGCCATTCCGCGGCGGCTGCGTCAGCTCGGCGTCCGCCTCGGCATCGTCGAACCCACCCCCGAGGAGATCGAGGGCTACGAGGACGACGACGAGCGCTACGACGAGCAGTGGCGGGAGGCCCTCCCCGGGCGGAACCGTCGGCCCGGCACCCGGCGGACGGACGCGGGCCCGGTCCACGACGACCACGACCGGGCCGAGGAGGAGGCGCTCACCAAACGCCGCCGGACCCGCAGGCCCTCCGCGCAGCCCGCCATGAACCGGCCGCTGGACGCGGTCGACGTCGCCGCGGCCGCCGCTGCCGCGCTCGACGGCGCCGTACTCAACGGCATGCCGCCCTCGCCCGTCGTCGCCGACCTGACCCAGGGCGTCTCCGCGGACCGGGAACGCACCGGAACGCCCGTGCCCGGGGCCCGGGAGGCCGAGGAGCGCCCGAGGCCCGGAGTCCGGAAGTCCGCCCCCGCGTCCGAGGGCGCCGAGGAGCGGTCGGGCGGGGTCCCCGACCTGACCAAACCCGCCCCGGAGTCCGCGCCGGGGCTCCCCGCCCGCGCCGAGCAGCTCCAGCTCTCCGGCGACATCACCTACTCCCTGCCCTCGCTCGACCTGCTGGAGCGAGGCGGCCCCGGTAAGACCCGCAGCGCCGCCAACGACCGCGTGGTCGAGTCGCTGACCACCGTCTTCACCGAGTTCAAGGTGGACGCCGCGGTCACCGGCTTCACCCGGGGGCCCACCGTCACCCGGTACGAGGTGGAGCTCGGCCCCGCGGTGAAGGTCGAGAAGATCACCGCCCTGACCAAGAACATCGCCTACGCGGTGGCCAGTCCTGACGTGCGGATCATCTCGCCGATCCCGGGCAAGTCGGCCGTCGGCATCGAGATCCCCAACAGCGACCGGGAGATGGTCAACCTCGGCGACGTGCTGCGCCTGGCCGAGGACGACGACCCGATGATGGTGGCCTTCGGCAAGGACGTCGAGGGCGGCTACGTCATGCACAGCCTGGCGAAGATGCCCCACATGCTCGTGGCCGGCGCCACCGGCTCCGGCAAGTCGTCCTGCATCAACTGCCTGATCACCTCGATCATGGTGCGGGCCACCCCCGAGGACGTGCGGATGGTCCTCGTCGACCCCAAGCGCGTCGAGCTGACCGCGTACGAGGGCATCCCGCATCTGATCACCCCGATCATCACCAACCCCAAGAAGGCCGCAGAGGCGCTGCAGTGGGTCGTGCGCGAGATGGATCTGCGCTACGACGACCTCGCCGCCTTCGGCTACCGGCACATCGACGACTTCAACAAGGCGGTACGCGAAGGCAAGGTGAAGCTCCCCGAGGGGAGCGAGCGCGAGCTGTCCCCGTACCCGTATCTGCTGGTGATCGTCGACGAGCTGGCCGACCTCATGATGGTGGCCCCGCGCGACGTCGAGGACTCGATCGTCCGCATCACCCAGCTCGCCCGCGCGGCGGGTATCCACCTGGTGCTCGCCACCCAGCGGCCCTCGGTCGACGTCGTGACCGGCCTGATCAAGGCGAACGTGCCCTCCCGGCTCGCCTTCGCCACCTCGTCGCTCGCCGACAGCCGC
Organism: Streptomyces sp. YPW6; assembly: GCF_018866325.1. Taxonomy (NCBI): domain Bacteria; kingdom Bacillati; phylum Actinomycetota; class Actinomycetes; order Kitasatosporales; family Streptomycetaceae; genus Streptomyces; species Streptomyces sp. YPW6. The sequence continues at coordinate 1,565,761 of NZ_CP076457.1, read as the reverse complement.
GTCATCCTCGACCAGCCCGGGGCCGAGAAGCTCATCGGCAAGGGCGACGGACTCTTCCTCCCGATGGGCGCCAACAAACCCACCCGTATGCAGGGCGCCTTCGTCACCGAGGAGGAGGTCGCCGCCGTCGTCCAGCACTGCAAGGACCAGATGGCCCCGGTCTTCCGGGACGACGTCGTCGTCGGTACGAAGCAGAAGAAGGAGATCGACGAGGACATCGGCGACGACCTGGACCTGCTCTGCCAGGCCGCCGAGCTGGTCGTCTCCACGCAGTTCGGATCGACCTCGATGCTCCAGCGCAAGCTGCGGGTCGGCTTCGCCAAGGCGGGCCGGCTCATGGACCTGATGGAGTCCCGCTCCATCGTCGGACCCAGCGAGGGATCCAAGGCGAGGGACGTCCTGGTGAAACCCGACGAGCTCGACGGGGTGTTGGCCGTCATCCGCGGGGAATCCGCTCCATGACGCAATCCGCTCCGTAAAGGTTTGGTGGGCAACCGTTTCGTACGGTCGTACGTCCAGTTGAAGGGAGGGACGCAGCCGTGTTCCTCCCCGCAGCTCCCTCCCTCACCACCTCTGCCACTCCCACCCCGTTCGGCCCACTACAGGTTGACCAGTCCTCGATCGGGGCTGTTCTCCGCTCCCTGCTCCGCACCGGAGCCGGAGGCGGGAACGTCCGGCGAGACCCGATGGCGTACAAAGTCGTCCCTCCCGGTTGCCCCACCCTTTCGTACCCCCCCTAGACTGAACATCCAGCAGGTGGCTCACGCTCGAAAGGCGCCCCCGTGTCCATCGGCAACTCCCCCGAAGACGACCGGCCTTCGATCGGTCGTGCCCTTCAGCAGGCTCGCATCGCCGCAGGCCTGACGGTCGAGGAAGTCAGCAGCTCCACCCGGGTGCGCATCCCCATCGTGCACGCGATCGAGCAGGACGACTTCTCCCGCTCCGGCGGCGACGTCTACGCCCGCGGCCACATCCGCATGTTCGCCCGTGCCGTCGGTCTCGATCCGGACCCGCTGGTCGAGGAGTACGACGCCGACCACGGCGGCCGTCCCGCCCCGACCCCCGCGGCGCCGCTGTTCGAAGCGGAACGCATCCGCTCCGAACCCCGGCGGCCCAACTGGACCGCCGCCATGGTCGCGGCCATCGTCGCCGTCGTCGGGTTCGTCGGCTTCACGCTCTTCAGCGGCAACGACGAGCCCTCCGACACCGCCCAGGTCGCGGAGGGCTCCAAGCCCGACAAGACCGCGGCTAAGCCCACCGCCACGAAGCCCTCCGACCCCGAGCCCGTGCCCTCCGAGAGCGCCATCGCCGCCGCCCCCCGGGACAAGGTGACGGTCAAGATCGGTGTGAGCCGGGACAAGAGCTGGATCTCCGCCAAGGACCACAACGGGCGGATGCTCTTCGACGGGCTGCTCCTGGAGGGCGAGTCCAAGACCTTCCAGGACGAGGAGCGCATCGACCTCGTCCTCGGCAACGCCGGGGTGATCGACCTCTTCGTCAACGGGAAGAAGGTGCAGGACCGCTTCGAGCCCGGCCAGGTCGAACGGCTCTCCTACACCAAGGGCGACCCCGAGGCGGGCTGATCCGCCGCCCCGACCCCCTGCCGCGTCCCGACGGGCGCCCGGTCCCGCACCGGGCGCCCGTCGGCGTTCCCGGCCCCGCCCGGCTGCTACGGGGAGTGACAGCGGCGGGGCAGGCAACCCTGCACGGCAGGGCGGTCGCCGGGACGAAGTAGTCTTGAGTCCATGCCCGAACGCCGTACCGTCGCCCTTGTCACTCTTGGCTGCGCCCGTAACGAGGTGGACTCGGAGGAGCTTGCAGGCCGCTTGGCAGCGGACGGCTGGGACCTCGTCGAGGACGCCTCGGACGCGGATGTCGCAGTCGTCAACACCTGTGGGTTCGTCGAAGCCGCCAAGAAGGACTCCGTCGACGCCCTGCTCGAAGCCAATGATCTGAAGGACCACGGCCGCACCCAGGCCGTCGTCGCCGTCGGCTGCATGGCCGAGCGCTACGGCAAGGACCTCGCCGAGGCCCTGCCGGAGGCGGACGGCGTCCTCGGATTCGACGACTACGCCGACATCTCCGACCGGCTCCAGACCATCCTCAACGGCGGCATCCACGCCTCGCACACCCCGCGCGACCGCCGCAAGCTGCTGCCGATCAGCCCCGCCGAGCGGCAGGACGCCGTCGTGGCGCTGCCCGGCCATGCCCAGGAGACGCCCGCACCGGCCCCCGAGGACCTCCCCGAAGGCGTCGCCCCGCTCTCCGGCCCGCGCGCACCGCTGCGCCGCCGGCTCGGCACCAGCCCCGTCGCCTCGGTCAAGCTCGCCTCCGGCTGCGACCGCCGCTGTTCCTTCTGCGCCATCCCCTCCTTCCGCGGCTCCTTCATCTCGCGTCGCCCCTCGGACGTGCTCCAGGAGACCCGCTGGCTGGCCGAGCAGGGTGTCAAGGAGGTCATGCTCGTCTCCGAGAACAACACCTCCTACGGCAAGGACCTCGGCGACATCCGCCTCCTGGAGACCCTGCTGCCCGAGCTGGCCGACGTGGACGGCATCGAGCGCATCCGGGTCAGCTACCTCCAGCCCGCCGAGATGCGCCCCGGCCTCATCGACGTCCTCACCTCGACGCCGAAGGTCGCCCCGTACTTCGACCTCTCCTTCCAGCACTCCGCCCCGGGCGTCCTGCGCGCGATGCGCCGCTTCGGCGACACCGACCGCTTCCTGGAGCTCCTGGACACCATCCGCGGCAAGGCGCCCCAGGCCGGCGCCCGCTCCAACTTCATCGTCGGCTTCCCCGGTGAGACCGAGGCGGACCTCGCCGAGCTGGAACGCTTCCTCACCGGCGCCCGCCTGGACGCGATCGGCGTCTTCGGCTACTCCGACGAGGAGGGCACCGAGGCGGTCGGCTACGAGAACAAGCTCGATGCCGACGTCATCGCGGAGCGCCTCGCCCACATCTCCCAGCTGGCCGAGGAGCTGACCTCGCAGCGGGCCGAGGAGCGCGTCGGCGAGAACCTCCAGGTGCTCGTGGAGTCCATCGAGTCGGACGAGGACGGCGAGGTCGCGATCGGTCGCGCGGCCCACCAGGCCCCCGAAACGGACGGCCAGGTGGTCTTCACCACACGCGAGGGACTCGTGCCGGGCCGTATGGTCGAGGCAAAGGCAGTGGGCACCGAGGGCGTCGACCTGGTGGCCGAACACCACGAGCTTGCGGAGGCAGCCAGATGACGGGAGTCCCGGCATCCGCGGCAGGCGGCTCCGGCGCGAAGCCGGTCCGCGGCGGCAAGCTGGGGACTGCGGCCGTCAATCAGGCCAGCCTGTGGAACATCGCCAACATCCTGACCATGGTGCGACTGCTGCTCGTACCCGGCTTCGTCCTGCTGCTGTTCCACAACGGCGGCTACGACCCGGCCTGGCGCTCGTTCGCCTGGGCGGCCTTCGCCATCGCCATGATCACCGACCTGTTCGACGGCCATCTGGCGCGGACGTACAACCTGGTCACGGACTTCGGGAAGATCGCCGACCCGATCGCCGACAAAGCGATCATGGGCGCGGCGCTGGTCTCGCTCTCCGTCCTCGGCGATCTGCCCTGGTGGATCACCGCTGTGATCATCGCGCGTGAACTGGGCATCACGCTGATGCGGTTCTGGGTGATCCGCCATGCCGTGATCCCGGCCAGCCGGGGCGGGAAGCTGAAGACTCTCGCGCAGGGCACCGCGGTGGGGATGTACGTCCTGGCCCTCACCGGTCCGCTGGCGACCTTGCGCTTCTGGGTGATGATGGTCGCCGTCGTGCTGACGGTCGTGACCGGACTCGACTACGTACGCCAGGCCGTCGTCCTGCGCCGCAGGGGCCTCGCGGCGGAGCGCGCAGCGGCGGTCGAGCGAACAGCGGAGGCCGCGGAGGCCCTGCGGGCCGTGGCCGGGACCACGGCCGGTGGCACGGGCGGTGCGGGTTCCGCCGCCGGAGCCGTGGCCGGTGCGACGGACGTTCGTTGTGGTACGTCCGACGTACACGGGGGTACGACCGACGTACGCGGTGCCGGGACGGACATGCGTGCTGCCGGGACGGATGTACGGGGTACGGCCGAGGCGCGCGACGCCGCAGAGGCCGAGCGGTGACAGCCGCTGCCCAGGTGCTCCGGCTTCTCGGGGCGCGGGGTGAGACGCTCGCCGTCGCCGAATCGCTGACCGGCGGTCTGGTCGCCGCCGACCTCACCTCCGTACCCGGAGCCTCGCGGTCCTTCCGAGGCTCGGTCACGGCCTACGCCGGCCCTCTCAAGCGGGACGTCCTGGGCGTCGACGCGACCCTTCTGGCGGAGCGCGGCGCGGTGGACCCCGAGGTCGCGCTGCAGATGGCGGTGGGTGTGCGCCGGGCACTCGACGCGGACTGGGGTGTTTCCACCACGGGCGTCGCGGGGCCCGATCCCCAGGACGGACAGCCCGTCGGCACCGTCTACGTGGCGGTCGCGGGGCCCTCCGGCGTCGAGAAAGTCGCGGCTCTGCGGTTGAATGGTAAGAGGGCGGATATCCGTAGGGAGAGTGTGCGAAGCGTCCTCGAACTGCTCGCGCGCGAACTCGGTGGGAATGCGCGGGCACAGGATACGGAACAACACGGGGGGATTTGATGTTTGCAGCCCTGAGTGAACACGACATCGCTCCCCGCACGGCCGCGGCACAAGGCGGTACGGTAGGGCGTGAAGGATGCGGCTACGCGGTCCGAGGAGGGAGCCACCGATGATTCTGCTCCGTCGCCTGCTGGGTGACGTGCTGCGTCGGCAGCGCCAGCGCCAAGGCCGTACTCTGCGCGAAGTCTCCTCGTCCGCCCGGGTCTCGCTCGGTTATCTCTCCGAGGTGGAGCGGGGGCAGAAGGAGGCGTCCTCCGAGCTGCTCTCCGCGATTTGCGACGCGCTTGACGTACGGATGTCCGAGCTCATGCGAGAGGTGAGCGACGAGCTGTCGCTCGCGGAGCTGGCCGAGTCGGCAGCTGCCAGTGATCCGGTCCCAGTACCGGTTCGTCCCATGCTCAATTCCGTCTCCGTCTCGTCGGTCGCAGGCGTGCCGTCGGGACGTGTGACCATCAAGGCGCCCGCGGAAGCGGTGGACGTCGTCGCCGCCTGATCCACGCGGCACTTAGCTCGACCGGAGTCCCGGTCGGCCCCTCCCGGGGCCGGCCGGGATTTTTGCGTCGGGTGTGTGAGCCGGGAGCCAGTGGGCACACGGAGGACAAGGCCCACATGACCGTTTTGCTTCATATGTGCCATCGTGGGTGATGCACCGAGACGGTCAGTGAAGTGGCTGACGGATGGGAGTAGCGCACATGTCTGTGGTCAAGAGCACGTTGTCCGAGGGGGATCTCAAGGTCGTGGGAACGGCGCTCCAAGGCGCTCTGGTCGACCTCGTCGACCTCTCCCTGGTGGCCAAGCAGGTCCATTGGAACGTGGTCGGTCCGCGCTTCCGCTCCGTACACCTGCAGCTCGACGACGTCGTCGCCACCGCCCGGCAGCACTCCGACACGGTGGCCGAGCGCGCCTCGGCGGTCGGTGTCAACCCGGACGGGCGAGCCGGCACCGTGGCCAAGGAGACGGCCATCGCCTCCGTGCCGGAGGGCTGGATCAAGGACACCGACGCGGTGAGGATCCTGGTCGACGCGCTCGGCGTCGTCATCGGCCGGATGCGGGAGCGCATCGAGGCCACCGACGAGCCGGATCCCGTGACCCAGGACCTGCTGATCGCGCTGACGGCAGACCTGGAGAAGCACGCCTGGATGTTCCAGGCCGAAAGCGCCTGACCACCACCGGCGGGACGGCCGACGACCGGCGTCCCGGACACGTCCGACGAGCGGAGGAGCGACATCATGAGCGACGGAGCCATGGACCGGCTGAAGGGCAAGGGCAAGGAAGCGGTCGGCAAGCTGACCGGCGACCGCCGCAAGGAGGCCGAAGGCAAGGCCGACCAGGCCAAGGGCGGAGTCAAGGACGCGACCGACGGGCTCGGTGAGCGTGCCAAGGGCGTCAAGGACTCCCTCGGACGGGACGACGACCAGTAGTCCCGCGGCCCCGGCCGCCCAGGGTTTTTCGTGCCCCCGTCGTTACGGCGGGGGCACTCCTGTGTGCGGACCCCCTCCGGTGGGGTGGCTCTTCGGCCGGACGTTCTGGATGCACTGCCTTCGCGGCCAGGGGAAACTGCCGGAAAGGACCCCGGCCGCAGGAGGCAGCGATGATACGGCGATGGGTGCCGGCGCTGGTTCTCGGCGGGCTGTGGTGGTGGGCGGTGCTGAGGCTGGTGCTGTGTCCGGAACAGGCGGGGCTGGTGGAGGGGGCGGTGGCGGCGGGCGGCTGGGGGCTGAGCCTGCTGCCGGTGCATGTCGCGTCGGTGGTGCCGCTCGGCTCCTCACGGGGTTCCGGCGCTGGTGCGGCGGCCGTCGGGCGCCTCACCAGGGCATGGCGACGCCGCCGTTCGGCCGGAGGATCTGGCCGGTCATGAAGGCCGAGGCGTCCGAGGCCAGGTGCAGCACGGTATGGGCGACGTCCTCGGGCTCTCCGACCCGGCCCAGCGGAGAGATCCGGGCCATCGTCGCTTCCGCCCGCTGCTGCCCCGACCCATCGTGCCGGTCGGTCATCGGTGTACGGATCCAGCCGGGCGCGACGGCGTTCACCCGTATGGCGTGCGGCCCCAGCTCCGTGGCCAGCGTCTTGGTCAGCTGCACCACGGCGGCCTTCGCCACGCTGTAGCAGAGCAGGCCCGCGCTCGCGGAATCCACGGCGCCCGACGCGAGCGTGATCAGCGAGCCGGGCGCCGAGCGTGCCGTCAGGGAGCGGGCCACTTCCTGGCAGGCGTACAGCACCCCCTTGAAATTGGCCGCCAGTACGCGGTCCAGGTCCTCGTCCGCCGTCTCCAGCACCCGGCTGGTGTGCATGATGCCGGCCGCGGCGACGAGGATGTCGACATGCCCGGCCGCGCCGACGGCCGCCCGCACCCGGTCGCGGTCGGTGACGTCCAGGAGGTGGGTGCGGGCGCTGCCGCCCGCTTCGGCGATCAGGTCGTACGTCCGGCGCAGGCCCGTCTCGTCCTGGTCCGCGCAGTGGACCAGGGCCCCGGCCTCGGCGAGCAGCAGGGCGCTCGCCCGCCCGATACCGCTCGCCGCACCGGTGACGAACGCGGCGCGGCCCGTGAGGTCGTACGCGCGCAGAGCCATGACCGGACCGTACGACCGCATCTGACGGCTCGTCAACTAGGGGGTGGGGCCCGACTGGCAGCCGGGGCACCAGTAGGTGGGTCGGTCGTCCTGGTCGGCGCGGCGGATCGGGGTGCCGCAGCGCAGACAGGGCCTGCGGGCCCGGCCGTAGACATAGAGCCGCTCCTGGACGCGGTGGGGCGGGCGCGACCGCGGGCGGCCGGGGGGCGGGGCCGGGCGCGGGCCGGAGACCCGATCCGGCGGAGTGCGGAGTTCCGAGGTGATCGTCGTCGTGCGGGTGGGGCGGTCGCGGTTGGCGTGCAGCAGGCGCTCGGCGAGCGTGACGAGCCGGGGGAGCACACCGTCGGGAAGGGCGCCCACGGGGAGCCACGGGGTGACGCGCGCCAGGAAGCACAGCTCGCACTTGTAGACGTTGCCGATGCCCGCCAGATTGCGCTGGTCGAGGAGCGCTTCCCCGAGGGGTCGGTCCGGAGCGGTGAGCAGCCGGTCCAGGGCGAGGCCGGGGTCCCAGTCGGGGCCCAGAAGATCCGGCCCCAGGTGCCCCACGGCCCGGTCCTCCTCGGCGGTGTGCAGCAGTTCCAGCACGGGGAGCCGGTAGCCGACGGCGGTGTGCCCGGCGTTGCCGAGGATCGCGCGGATCTGGTGGCCGGGGCCGCCCCGCCAGCGCTCGTCCGGGGCGAACACCCGCCAGGCCCCGTCCATCCGGAGGTGGCTGTGGAGCGCCAGGCCTCCCTCGATGCGGGTCAGCAGGTGCTTGCCGCGCGCGGTGACGTCCAGCACCGTCCGGCCGGTGAGGTCGGCGGTGGCGAAACGGGGGACGCGCAGGTCCGACCGGGTCAGCACCTGCCCCGCCAGCGCCGCGTGCAGCCGGGTGGCGGTCTGCAGGACGGTGTCTCCTTCGGGCATGCCTCCATGATGGGCGAGCGGAAGGAATCGCGCGGCGAACCGGCCCCGGCCGCGTTGACGGAGTGGCGGGTGTGCCGACGGGGTCCGGGGGCGCCGGTCCGGCGCTCAGGCGGGGGCCGGACCGATCCCCGGACAGGTGCCGACCGCGGCGCGGGTGGGGCGTCGCGTCCGAGGCGCGGGCGCGACGCCTGCTCCGCGGGCGGGCGGGAGGCGGTTCGGGCCGGAGGCGGTCCGTGCCAGGGGGCCGGGTGCGGGTCCCGGGTGGGGGGTCTCCGGGGCGGGCGGGGCGCTGGTTCGGGCCCTGGGCGGGGAGGTCTCCGGGGCGGGCGGGAGGCGGTCCGTGCCGGGTGCGCTGGTTCGGGGCCCAGGGTGGGGAGGTCTTCGGGGTGGACGGTGTGCTGGTTCGGGGCCCGGGGTGGGGAGGTCACCGAGGTGGCGGGAGGCGGTCCGGGCCCAGGGTGGGGAGGTCTTCGGGGGGTGGGGTGTCTGTTCTGGCCCGTCTCCGGGGTGGGCGGGAGCTTCTCACGGGTCAGGCGCGCAGGCGCAGGCCTCTCGGCGTGGCGAGGAAGCCGGCCGCCTCCAGCGTCCGGCCCAGCGGCGAGGTGAGGGAGGAGGCGCCGTTCGTCCGCTCCACCGTCACCGTGCCCAGGGCTCCGGCGCGGGCAGCTGCGGCCAGGGCCTCGGCCGCCGCCCGCAGAGCCGGGGCCTCGGGATCGGACGGCCAGGCCAGGAGGGTCTTGCCGCCGCGCTCCATGTAGAGCGTCAGCTCGCCGTCGACGAGGACCACCAGCGCCCCCGCCTTGCGGCCCGGTTTGTGTCCGGCGCCGTCCGGGGACTCCGGCCACGGCAGCGCCGCCCCGTAGGCGTTGGCCGGGTCCGCCGCGGCCAGCACCAGCGCCTCGGGCGCGGCGCCCGGATCCCGGCGGTCGCGAGCCGTGGAGGCCGCCCGCAGCCGGTCCACCGCCCCGTCCATCGCGAACTGGGCCGCCCCGAGACCCTCGACCACATAGCCGCGCCGGGCCTGCCCGCTGTCCTCGAAGGCGGCCAGGACGCGATACGTCGCGGAGAAGCCGCCCTCCACCCCCTCGGCCTGCACCGCCCCGCGGGTCACCACGCCGTGCCGGTCGAGGAGGGTCCGGGCCAGGGCGTGGGCGCGGTGGGTCCGCTCCGGCTCGGCCGGGGGGAGCAGGGACCAGCGGCCCGACACCGTCGGCGGGCCGGTACGGGACGCGGGCCGGGCGGCGGCGGTGAGCGAGCCGTAACGCCCGCGCGGGACGCTGCGCCGCGAGCGGTGGGCGGTGGAGCCCGCCGTGCGTCCGGAGCCCAGGAGCGAGCGCAGCGGGGCCAGGGTGTCGTTGGTGAGCCGCCCGGACCAGGCCAGCTCCCACAGCGCGTCGGCCAGCTGCTGCTCCGTGCAGTCCGGGTGGGTGGTGGCCCGGACCTGGTCGGCGATCTGGCGGAAGAAGAGGCCGTATCCGCCGGAGAGCGTCGTGAGCACGGACTCGTGGAGCGCCGACAACTCCAGCGGGTGCGGGGCGGGCAGGAGCAGCGGTGCGCTGTCGGCGAGGTAGAGGGACACCCAGCCGTCCTTGCCGGGCAGCGCCCCCGCCCCCGCCCAGACGACCTCGCCCGTGGTCGTCAGCTCGTCGAGCATCGCGGGGGTGTAGCCGAGGACCCGGCCCGGCAGGATCAGCTTCTCCAGCGCCGACGCGGGCACGGGCGCTCCCTGGAGCTGCTCGACGGCGCGGGCCAGACCGTCGATCCCCCGCAGCCGGTCGGAGCCGACGTGCTGCCACGGAGGGAGGAAGGAGGCCAGGGCCGCGGGCGGCACCGGCTCCAGCTCCTGGCGGAGCGCGGCCAGCGAACGGCGGCGGAGCCTGCGCAGCACCGTGGCGTCGCACCATTCCTGGCCGATGCCTGCCGGGTGGAACTCACCCTGGACGGTCCGGCCGGAGGCCGAGAGGCGTTGCAGCGCGCCGTCGGTGACGGCCGTGCCGAGCCCGAAGCGCTCGGCGGCCAGGGCGGCGGTGAACGGACCGTGGGTCCGCGCGTACCGGGCGAGGAGGTCCCCGAGCGGGTCCTTCACCGGCTCGGTGAACGCCTCGGGGACACCGACCGGAAGCGCGGTGCCCAGGGCGTCGCGCAGCCGGCCCGCGTCCTCGATCGCCGCCCAGTGGTCGGCGCCGGCGATCCGGACCCGGATCGCCCGGCGTGCCGTGGCCAGCTCCGGTGCCCAGGACGGCTCGGCGCCCCGCTCGGCCAGCTCGGCGTCGGTCAGCGGACCGAGCACGCGCAAGAGGTCGGCCACCCCTTCGACATCCTTGACGCGGCGGTCCTCGGTGAGCCACTGCAGCTCCCGCTCCAGCTCGGTCAGGACCTCGGGGTCGAGCAGTTCGCGCAGCTCCGCCTGGCCGAGCAGCTCGGCGAGGAGATGGGAGTCCAGGGAGAGGGCGGCGGCGCGCCGCTCGGCGAGCGGTGAGTCGCCCTCGTACAGGAACTGGGCCACATAGCCGAAGAGGAGGGAGCGGGCGAACGGGGAGGGCTCCTGGGTGGTCACCTCGACCAGCCGGACCCGGCGCGCCTCCAGATCGCCCATCAGTTCCGTGAGCCCCGGGACGTCGAACACGTCCTGGAGGCACTCGCGGACGGCCTCCAGGACGATCGGGAAGGAGCCGAACTCCGAGGCGACCTGGAGCAGCTGGGAGGCCCGCTGGCGCTGCTGCCAGAGCGGGGTGCGCTTGCCGGGGGAGCGTCGGGGCAGCAGCAGGGCGCGTGCGGCGCACTCCCGGAACCGGGCGGCGAACAGGGCCGATCCGCCCACCTGGTCGGTGACGATCTGCTGGACCTCGCCCTGCTCGAAGACGACGTCGGCCGCCGCCACCGGGGGTTGGTCGCTGTCGTGGGCCAGGGCCGCCGGTGTCGGTTCGCCGTGCCCGGACTCCGGTGTTCCCAAGGCCCCCGGGGCGTCGAAATCGAGCAGGTCCAGGCCCATCATGTCCGCGTCGGGCAGGCGCAGCACGATTCCGTCGTCGGCGTGCATCACCTGGGCGTCCATGCCGTAGCGCTCACCGAGGCGGGCCGAGAGGGCGAGCGCCCAGGGGGCGTGCACCTGGGCGCCGAAGGGGGAGTGCACGACGACCCGCCAGTCGCCCAGCTCGTCGCGGAACCGCTCGACCAGGATGGTCCGGTCGTCCGGCACATGGCCGCAGGCCCGGCGCTGCTCGTCCAGATAGGCCAGGACGTTGTCCGCCGCCCAGGCGTCGAGGCCGGCGGCGAGCAGCCGCAGCCGGGCGTCCTCCTCGGACAGGCCGCCGATCTCACGGAGGAACGCCCCCAGGGCGCGGCCGAGCTCCAGCGGGCGGCCCAGCTGGTCGCCCTTCCAGAACGGCAGCCTGCCCGGAACGCCCGGGGCGGGTGAGACGAGCACCCGGTCCCTGGTGATGTCCTCGATCCGCCAGGACGTGGTGCCCAGGGTGAAGACGTCGCCGACGCGGGACTCGTAGACCATCTCCTCGTCCAGCTCGCCGACCCGGCCGCCGCCCTTCTTCGGGTCCGCCCCGGCGAGGAACACCCCGAAGAGGCCGCGGTCCGGGATGGTGCCGCCCGAGGTGACGGCGAGCCGCTGCGCGCCGGGGCGGCCCGTGACCGTACCCCCCACGCGGTCCCACACCACCCGGGGGCGCAGCTCCGCGAAGGCGTCGGAGGGATAGCGCCCGGCGAGCATGTCGAGAACGGCGGTGAACGCGGACTCGGGCAGTGAGGCGAACGGGGCGGCCCGCCGCACCAGGGCCAGCAGGTCGTCGGCCTGCCAGCTGTCCAGGGCCACCATGGCGACCAGCTGCTGCGCCAGGACGTCCAGCGGATTGGCCGGGATGCGCAGCGCCTCGATGGCCCCCTCGCGCATCCGCTCGGTGACCACGGCGGCCTGCACCAGATCGCCCCGGTACTTCGGGAAGACCACTCCGGTGGAGACCGCACCCACCTGGTGTCCGGCCCGGCCCACCCGCTGGAGTCCGGAGGCGACGGAGGGCGGGGACTCCACCTGGACCACCAGGTCGACCGCGCCCATGTCGATGCCCAGCTCCAGGCTGGAGGTGGCCACCACGGCGGGCAGCCGGCCCGCCTTGAGGTCCTCCTCCACCTGGGCGCGCTGCTCCTTGGAGACCGAGCCGTGGTGGGCGCGGGCCAGCAGGGCGGGGGCGCCCCTGCCCGCCCCGGACTGGGCCATGATCTCGGCGGGGGCGTGCGCCTCGGGCAGTGCGGGGGCCGGGGCGTCCGGGTCGAAGGCGGTGCCGGTCGCCCGCTCGTAGGCGATCTCGTTGAGCCGGTTGCACAGGCGCTCCGCCAGCCGCCGGGAGTTGGCGAAGACGATGGTGGAGCGGTGCGACTGGACGAGGTCGGCGATACGCTCCTCGACATGCGGCCAGATCGAGGGCTTGTCCGCCTGCCCTGAGTCGCCGTCGGTGGCGGGGGAGCCGCCCAGCTCGCCCAGATCCTCGACCGGCACGACGACCGAGAGGTCGAACTCCTTGGCCGACGGGGGCTGGACGATCTCCACCTTCCGCTGCGGCGACAGGAAGCGGGCCACCTCGTCGACCGGCCGGACCGTCGCGGACAGGCCGACGCGCCGGGCGGGGCGGGCCAGCAGCTCGTCGAGCCGCTCCAGGGAGAGGGCGAGGTGGGCGCCCCGCTTCGTCCCCGCGACCGCGTGCACCTCGTCGAGGATCACCGTCTCGACACCGGCCAGCGCGTCCCGGGCGGAGGACGTCAGCATCAGGAACAGCGACTCGGGTGTGGTGATCAGGATGTCCGGCGGTCGGGACACCATGGAGCGGCGCTCGGCCGGCGGGGTGTCGCCGGAGCGGATACCGACGCGCACCTCGGGCTCCGGCAGGCCCAGGCGCACCGACTCCTGGCGGATGCCGGTCAGCGGCGAGCGGAGGTTGCGCTCGACGTCGACCGCGAGGGCCTTGAGCGGGGACACGTACAGCACCCGGCAGCGCTTCTTGGCGTCGGCGGGCGGCGGCTCGGCGGCCAGGCGGTCCAGCGAGGCGAGGAACGCGGCCAGCGTCTTGCCGGAACCGGTCGGTGCGACGACCAGGACGTCACTGCCCTCGCCGATGGCCCGCCAGGCGCCCTCCTGCGCGGCGGTGGGCGCGCTGAAGGCCCCCGCGAACCAGCTGCGGGTCGCGGGCGAGAACGCGTCGAGCGCGGATCCGGTCATGTCCTCCATCGTGCACCCCGCCACTGACAACAGGCCGGTGACACCGCTGGCGGCGGTTCGCTCGGCACCTGGCGCACGACCGGGACCTGCGAGAATGGCCCCATGGCGGGAGCGGACGACGTCGCGGAGTGGGCACGGCACTGGCAGTACGCCGAGCTGCCCGACCTCGATCTGCTGCGCGCCCGGTACGTCCGGCACACCTTCCCCCGGCACAGCCACGAGGGCTATGTCCTCGGAGCGGTCACCGGCGGGGTGGAGGACGTGGGGCTGCCGGACGGCACGGTCCACGCGGTCCCCGGAACCGTCGTCATGATCAACCCGGAGGTGCCGCACACCGCGCGGTCCGGGACCCCCGAGGGCTGGGTCTACTCCACGCTCTATCCGTCGGCCCGGGTCGTCAGCGACATCGCGGCCGAAATGACGTCCCTGCGCGGCACGGTCGGCTTCGCCGAGACCCGGGTGACCGACCCCCACGCCTCCCGGCTGATCACCGAGGTGCACCGGGCGGCGGAGGAAGGCAACGCGCTGGCGGCCGACAGCCTGCTGCGGATCCTGGTCACCCGGCTTCTCCGCCGTCACGGCAGTCCGTTGCCCGGCCTGACCGCGCACGCCGGGGGCGCGCGGAACGCCGTTCGCGCCCGTGCCGTGCTGGAGGAGCGCATGGCCGCCCCGCCCACGTTGGAGGCGCTCGCCGTCGAGCTGGGCACCGGCCCGTTCGCGCTGCTGAGAGCCTTCAAGAGGCAGTACGGGATGCCACCCCACACCTGGCTCACCGACGCCCGGGTGCGCCGGGCCCGGCGCATGCTCGACATCGGGATCGCACCCGCCGAGGCCGCGACCGCCGTCGGTTTCACGGATCAGCCGCACCTCAACCGGCACTTCACCCGGATCGTGGGTGTGCCGCCGGGCGCGTACCAGCGCGAGCGCGGAGTGCTGCGCCCCGGTCGATGAGAATGCGCGAACGCAGCGTGCACGAATGCGTGAACGTGGCGTGCACATCGGAAGCGCCGAACGTACCGGGCGTAGGGGCGAAGCCGTTCGAGCGTGCAAGAACGTACAAGACCGGGCCGGAATGCCCCCGTAGCGTTCCGGACGTGGCAGAACAGACAGCACTCCCAGAGAGCACCGGTACGCCCGGCGCCATATCCGCCGGTCCGCCCGGCCCGGCGGCCGAGGACCGGCCGGACAAGCCCGACGCGGCCGTCGTCCGCGACGCGCTCGGCGTCGGCATCGCCGTGGGCCTCTCCGGTTTCGCCTTCGGTGTCACCTCCGCCGGCTCCGGCCTCAGTCTGCTCCAGACCTGCGTCCTGAGCCTCCTCGTCTTCACCGGTGCCTCGCAGTTCGCCCTGGTCGGGGCGCTGGCCGCGGGCGGCAACCCGTACACCGCGGCGGCCGGCGCGTTCTTCCTGGGCGTCCGGAACGCGTTCTACGGCCTGCGGCTCTCCCAACTGCTCGCGCTTCCCCGTGGGGTACGGCCGTTCGCCGCCCACTGGGTCATCGACGAGACGACCGCGGTCACCCTGCCCCAGCCCACCCGGCGGGCCGCGCGCATCGGCTTCACGGTCACCGGACTCACCCTCTACGTGCTGTGGAACCTCACCACCCTGGCGGGAGCTCTGGGCGCCGAGGCGCTGGGCGACACCGACGCCTGGGGCCTCGACGCGGCGAGCCCCGCGGTGTTCCTCGCGCTGCTCGCGCCGATGCTCAGGAGCACCACCGAACGCGTCACGGCGGGACTGGCCGTCGTCCTGGCCCTGACCCTGCTGCCCGTGGTGCCGGCGGGTGTGCCCGTCCTGCTGTCGGCGCTCGCCGCGCCCGTCGTCCTCTTCCTCATGGGACGGACGAAACGGAGGCCGGGCGACGGGAACGGGCCGAACGGCACCCCGGCGCAGGGGGAGCAGGCCGTGGCACGGGGAGAGAAGCGGGAGCGGTGTTCATGAACGTCTGGATTGCCGTCGGACTGACCGTGGCGGGCTGCTACCTCGCCAAACTCCTGGGCCTGCTCGTGCCCGCGGGCGTACTGGAGCGGCCGCTCGTCCAGCGCATGGCCGCCCTGCTGCCCGTGGCGCTGCTGGCGGCACTCACCGCGCAGCAGACCTTCGGCGACGGCCATCAGATCGTCCTCGACGCGCGTGCCGCCGGTCTCGGCGCGGCGGCACTCGCCCTGGTTCTCCGTGCCCCCTTTCTGGTCGTCGTCGCCGGGGGCGTCCTGGTCACGGCGGGAGCACGGGCGCTGGCCTGACCGAGGGGACGCCCGCCTCCGGTTCTGCGCGCCGGGCCCTGTACGTGCAGGTCCCGCGCGCCGGGACCCGTACGTGCCGCCCTGTGCGCCGGGACCCGTACGTCCTGTCCTGCGTGCCGGGACCCGTACGTCCTGTCCTGGGTGAGGCCTCGTACCCCCTGTACGGTCGGCCGCCCCGGTCAGCCGAGCGGGCGACCGTACGCGCGCAGGGTCTCCAGGGCCCTGAGCGTCACCAGCGGGCGTCCTTCCAGCGCGGTTCCCGGCGCCCATCGGCGCCAGTTCACGGGCCAGCCTCCGTCCTCCTGCTGCTCCGCCGCCAGATGGTCGAGCGAGCGCTCCAGTTCCTCGTCCGTGAACCAGCGGCGGGCCAGGGATCCGGGAGAACGGGCGTAGTCGTGCGGGAAGTGGTGCTCGCCCGGGGCGTACCCCGTAGCCACCGGATACTCCGCCCGCCGGGACGGGTCGAGCACCGCGAGCCGCTGCTCGCGCACCAGCCGGCCGACGCGGTCCGCCGCCGCTTCGGCGCGGGCCCGGTCCGGGACGCCGTCCAGGAAAGCGACCGCGGCTTCGACCTCGTAGGGGTGGGACTGCTCCAGAGCGTCGACGGCGCTCCAGCAGAAGTCCGTCGCGCGGAACAGCCAGGCGTTCCACACCTGATTGCCGTGCAGCAGCCCGACGACCGGGCCGGTCGCGAGCAGTTCCGCCGGCGGGTCGTCCACGATCGGGATGAAGGGTGCCGCGGGATAGCCACGCTGGGTGGGCAGCAGGGCGGGCAGCGCGCCCTCTTTGGTTGACACATCGGTCAGGAAGCGGCAGATCCGTTCAGCGCGCTGTCCGTCGCAGCGGTTGATCGAGTCGAGAACGCTCAGTGCGTGGGCGGTGTGCAGCGGCTGGCTGACCGGGCCCCGGAGATCGGGTTCCAGCGCGTGACCGTAGCCGCCGTCCTGGTTGAGGTAGGCGGTCAGGGCCGTCTCGACGGCGTCGGGATCTCCGCCCAGGAAGGCATGGGCGAACCTCCTCTGTTCGAGGACGCGGGCAGTGAGCCAGATGAACTGCTCGGCACGGGCGAGGGTGTGTGCTCCGGTTCCAGCCATGGACCGACCGTAGAGCGCGAAAGGGGCCGGGCACATGCCAGGTGGACCTGCTGCACTCTCAGGAGCGGGATACTGGTGGCATGCGGTTGACGATTTTCTGGGAGCGGATGGCCGAGCACTTCGGTGCGGCGTACGCGGACTCCTTCGCCCGTGACCACGTGATGGCCGAACTCGGAGGTCGCACGGTGCACCAGGCCCTGGACGCGGGCTGGGACGCCAAGGACGTCTGGCGCGGGGTCTGCGCGGCCATGGACGTCCCGGCGGACAAGCGCTGAACGTCTCCCGAACATCCACGGCGTCCCCGGGCCTCGCGGTGGTCCCGGCGGACAAGCGCTGAGCCGGAGAGACCCCCTTCCCGGCGGAAGCGGAGCCGGAGGGGCCGGTTCGGGGCGGGGGACCGGCTGTCCGTGGCGTAGGCGAGACTTGTCCCGTGCCATCGACAGACGAGAGCGCCCCGGCCCAGCCGTCCGCCGTCCCGCCCGCTCCGCCGACCGCCCCACCCGCGCCGCCCACCGGCTCCGGCGGGCTCCGTATGCCTGGCTGGCTGCCGCGTGCGATGCTGCTGGCCCTGGCGCTCTACGCGTGCTTCCAGCTCGGAAGTTGGGCGTTCTACCAGCTCATCGGGTTGCTGACGAACGTTCTGATCGCGTTCTTCCTCGCGCTCGCCATCGAGCCCGCGGTTGGCCGCATGGCGGCTCGCGGCATCCGCCGCGGCCTTGCCACGTTCCTCGTCTTCCTCGGCCTGACGATCTTCGGCCTCGGTTTCGTGGTGCTGCTCGGGTCGATGCTCGCGGGCCAGATCGTCGACATGGTCGACGAGTTCCCCAAGTACATCGACTCGGTGATCAACTGGGTCAACCAGACCTTCCGCACCGAGCTCTCGCGGGTCGAGGTCCAGGACAGCCTCCTGCACTCCGACTGGCTGCAGAAGTACGTCCAGAACAGCGCCACCGGAGTGCTCGACATCTCCACCACGGTGCTGGGCGGCCTGTTCCGGCTGCTGACCGTCTTCCTGTTCTCGTTCTACTTCGCGGCCGACGGCCCCCGGCTCCGCCGCGCCCTGTGCTCCGTCCTGCCGCCGGCCCGGCAGACCGAGGTGCTGCGCGCCTGGGAGATCGCGGTCGACAAGACCGGCGGCTACATCTACTCACGCGGCCTGATGGCGCTGATCTCCGGCGTCGCGCACTACATCCTGCTGGTCATCCTCGACGTGCCCTACGCCCCGGCGCTCGCCGTCTGGGTCGGACTCGTCTCGCAGTTCATCCCCACCATCGGCACGTATCTCGCGGGCGCCCTGCCCATGCTGATCGCCTTCACGGTCGACCCCTGGTACGCACTGTGGGTGCTTGGCTTCGTGGTGATCTACCAGCAGTTCGAGAACTACGTGCTCCAGCCCAAGCTGACCGCGAAGACCGTCGACATCCATCCCGCGGTCGCCTTCGGGTCGGTCATCGCCGGTACGGCCCTGCTCGGCGCGGTCGGGGCGCTGGTCGCCATCCCCGCGGTCGCCACGCTCCAGGCGTTCCTGGGCGCCTATGTGAAGCGCTACGACGTCATGGACGACCCGCGCGTGCACGGGGGAAGCAGCCGCGTGCCCCGGAGCCCGTTGCCGTCACGCATGCGCCGCCTGCTGCGCGGCCTCCGGGCCGGCGGCCGCGGGGGAGCGGAGGAGACGTCGGGCGGGCCGCGTCAGCGGTAGCCCCTCGCTGCGAGGCGGGGTACGGCCCGCCGGCCGGTCGCAGGCGTGGCGTCAGCGGCAGCCCGTGACGTCGGCCGGGAGGTCCGGGGTCCGGCGGGGCCCGGGGTCGGGCCAGTTCGCCTCGACCGTCACCGTCGTCGTCGCCGTCCTCGTGCGCCGCTGAGGGACCGCGAACGCATCGCGTCGCCGTGGTCCCGTCGCACTGAAGGTTGAGTGTTCTCACTGAATCTTGGGCGTGAAGACGGAGCCGCCCTCAAGTCGGCCGTTGCTTCGCCCGTCCCCGGTCGGCCTTGCAGGAATGCCCCACGGGTCCGGGTGCCTCCGGAGGTCGATCCCCCGGACCTCCGGGAGGTCGCCCTCCTCGACGCGGAAGCCCCGCCCCGCGAACCTGTCGCGGAGCGGGGCTTCGCCCCTGCTATCCGAGCCAGCCCTCAGCCGGACGGGGTGTAGGTCAGTACTACGCAGCCGCTGTGACCTTCGGTGCCGTCCTTCGAGGGTTCCTGCGTCGGCTGGTGCCCGCCGGAGTTCCCCGCTCCCTTGCCGCCGTAGCCGCCCTGTCCGGCGAAGGGATTGCAGGCCATCCCGGCTGCCGTCGTCTGACCGGCCTTTCCGCCGTGCCCGGGGTGGTTGCGCGAGGCATCCTCACCCGACACCCCCGACTCCCCAGGGGTCAGCACGGTCCCGGAGCCCTCGCAGTGAGACCTCTGTACGCTGCCGCCCGCCCCCGCAGAGCCGCCGTAGCCGCTCCGGAACGATCCCGACGCCTCACCGCCGTGCGCGAGGTTCCCGGGCGAGGCGACCAGCAGAGGACCGGACGCGAACAGGTCGCCCGCGGCCCTGCCGATGGCCGTGTCCATCCCCCCGGTACCGACCTGGCCGTTGTTGTACTTCCCGCTTCCGCCCTTGCCGCCCGCACCGCCGCTGCCGACCGTGACAAGGAGGCTGCCCCCGGCTTCAACGGGAATCGTGCACGCCACGGTCGCACCGCTGCCGCCACCACCGCCCCCCGCCCCGCTGAGCGCACCGCTGTTGTTGCCGCCTCCGCCCCCACCGCCGCCACCAGCGCCCACCGCCGTCACCTTGATGCTGCTCACGCCCTCCGGGACCGTGAACGTGTGCTCACCAGGGGCGTTGAATGTCTGAGTGACCGGTTCCGGAGCCGCCGACGCGGGACTGGTGGGCACCAGCAAGGTCGCCGCCGCCATGACGGCGACCTGCGCGGCGCGCATCGGTGACGAGGCGGACTTGAGCCTCATGGGAAAGGACCTCCATGCCGTAGCGAAATTCAGCTGTGCAAGCCAGCCTCGCCCAACAGATCTCAGTCCACGGCCATGTGCTCACCACCCGACGCCAAGATCACCCCTTCGAGACAGCCTTCGCTCATCCTTCCCATGCGGGGACGGCGACTCGTCCGACAGGACCCCATCGCGATCTGCCGGCCTGGCCGGCACGGGCACCAGCCGTCACTCAAACGTGAACGAGATCGCTCAACCTTCGATGAGACAGGACAGCCGTACCGCCGTACCCGCGTGGTGCGCTTGACACGGAAATCGAACATCCATTCTGATGGGATTCCGGCCGGGTTCTCCCGGGCCCGGCCGTGCCCGGGTTTTCCCGGGCCCGGCCGTGGAGTTGTCCACAGGTCGGGAGGACGTCGAGGCCCATTGTCAGTGGCAGGGGTTAGCGTCTGTGACGTGAAGCGATCGACTCAAGCAAATCGGGTGGAACCCATGGCAGGAACCGACCGCGAGAAGGCGCTGGACGCCGCGCTCGCACAGATTGAACGACAGTTCGGCAAGGGTGCGGTGATGCGCCTCGGTGAGCGGCCGAACGAGCCCATCGAGGTCATCCCCACGGGGTCGACCGCCCTCGACGTCGCCCTCGGCGTCGGCGGTCTGCCGCGCGGCCGCGTGGTGGAGGTGTACGGACCGGAGTCCTCCGGCAAGACGACGCTGACGCTGCACGCCGTGGCGAACGCGCAGCGCCAGGGTGGCTCGGTGGCCTTCATCGACGCCGAGCACGCCCTCGACCCCGAGTACGCGAAGAAGCTCGGCGTCGACATCGACAGCCTCATCCTGTCCCAGCCGGACAACGGCGAGCAGGCGCTGGAGATCACCGACATGCTGGTGCGCTCGGGTGCCCTGGATCTGATCGTCATCGACTCCGTGGCGGCCCTGGTGCCCCGTGCGGAGATCGAGGGCGAGATGGGCGACTCGCACGTGGGTCTCCAGGCCCGGCTGATGAGCCAGGCGCTCCGCAAGATCACCAGCGCGCTCAACCAGTCCAAGACCACCGCGATCTTCATCAACCAGCTCCGCGAGAAGATCGGCGTGATGTTCGGCTCCCCGGAGACCACGACCGGTGGCCGGGCGCTGAAGTTCTACGCCTCGGTGCGCCTCGACATCCGCCGGATCGAGACGCTGAAGGACGGCACCGACGCGGTCGGCAACCGCACCCGCGTCAAGGTCGTCAAGAACAAGGTCGCCCCGCCGTTCAAGCAGGCCGAGTTCGACATCCTCTACGGCCAGGGCATCAGCCGCGAGGGCGGGCTGATCGACATGGGCGTGGAGCACGGCTTCGTCCGGAAGGCCGGCGCCTGGTACACGTACGAGGGCGACCAGCTCGGCCAGGGCAAGGAGAACGCCCGCAACTTCCTCAAGGACAACCCCGACCTCGCCAACGAGATCGAGAAGAAGATCCTGGAGAAGCTGGGCGTCGGCGTCCGCCCGGACGCCGAAGCGGGCGAGCCCGGAGCGGATGCGGCGCCGGCGGCCGACGCGGCGGCGAAGCCGGCGGCCACCACGGCCACCAAGGCCAAGCCGGCCAAGACCGCGGCGGCCAAGAGCTAGGCCGTGACGCGTCGTACGGAATGGCCGGACAGCCCTGCCGAGCCCGGCGGTGACGCCGGATCCGGTCGCGGGGCCACCGACGCGTTCGCCGCCGAGCGGGGGGCGGCAGCGGACGACGTCGGGGCCCGGTCCGGGCGCGGCTCGCGCGGTGGAGCGGGCGCCGGGGGCGGATTCGGCGAGGGAGCGGGCCGCCGTTCCCGCTCCGGTGCCAGAAGCAGCGGCTCCTCCTCCTCGTCGAGGGCCGGGAAGGAGGAGCCGCGTGACCCGGTCGAGCAGGCGCGCAATATCTGTCTGCGGCTGCTCACCGGGACACCGCGGACGCGTAAACAGCTCGCGGACGCCCTGCGCAAGCGGGAGATCCCGGACGAGGCGGCCGAGGAAGTGCTCGCCCGCTTCGAGGACGTCGGGCTGATCGACGACGCGGCGTTCGCCGGGGCATGGGTGGAGTCCCGGCACCACGGCCGGGGGCTCGCGCGTCGCGCTCTCGTCCGTGAGCTGCGGACGAAGGGCGTGGACTCGGCCGTGATCGACGAGGCGGTCGGGCAGCTCGACTCGGACCAGGAGGAGGAGACGGCGCGCGAGCTCGTTGCCCGCAAGCTCCGCTCCACCCGGGGCCTGGACCGGGACAAGCGGCTCCGCCGCCTGGCGGGGATGCTCGCTCGCAAGGGATACGGGGAAGGCATGGCCCTACGGGTGGTGCGTCAGGCGCTGGAGGAGGAGGGGGAGGACACGGAAGGCCTGGACGAGCCTTTCTGAAGCCGCCCCTTCGACGTCAGTCCTCTTGCCTCGAACCTCTGACGTCAGCTCTCTGACGCCGCCCCTCTGGCATCTGCCCTGACGTCGGCCCCCGAGGTCGGCCCTGGCACGTGCCGATGACGTCGGTTCTTGCCCGGCGCTACTGGCCGGCCAGGGAAGCGCGGCGGATGGTGGCGTCGAGGAGCGCCAGCGCATCGGCGGCGGTGCGGCCGGGATGGCGGTTCCAGGGGCCGATCAGCCCGGGCCATCCTTGCGCGCGCAGCTCCGTGATCAGCCAGGCGCCGGCCCGGTCCACGGTCGCGAGGGAGCCGTAGCCGAGGCGGTGGGCGGAGATCATCGCGCCGCAGACACAGCGCGCGCCACGGGCGTTCCGCAGCCGGTACGGGGTGTTCTGCCATCCCCACTCGGCCAGGATCTGCCGTGCGTGACCGAGATGGGCCGAGGGGCGCAGGTCGCTCTGGCCGACCCGCCGCCAGAGATGGACACGGTCGGGCAGCATCGCCCCCAGCCGTCCGGGCAGCGGACGCTGTGACGGAGGTGGCGCGGGCAGGGCCCGCAGGGTGTCGTCGATCAGCCGGTCCACGGGTACGGAGAGCAGGCCCCGCCAGTCGGAAGGCCCTGCGGGTGCGGGGGAGGGCTCGGCTGCGGGGTGCTCCCAGCCCGTGACGATCTGCTGCCACGCCTGGGTGTCGTACAGCCGGGCGGCTTGGCCGTCGAGCCGGTCGGGGGTGAGGACAGCGGTCGCCATAAGCGGTCATCTCCGTACATTTCGGTCCTCTGTGTGAGGTGAATGTCGGTCACGCGCGGCGATTGCTCCAGTGGAACGTGGCGTTCGGGTGTGTGGCAGCAGCGATCCGGCGCCTCACTTCAGGTGTGAGGCGCCGGACACGCGGGGTGGGCGTCGGGCACTCGGGGCGGGGTGCGGGGGAGGGCGTCCGGCCTCAGACGGAGGTGACCGGCAGTCCTGCCGCGCGCCACGCCTGGAAGCCGCCGGCCAGGTCGGTGGCCCGGTGCAGCCCCAGCTGCCGCAGCGAGGCGACGGCGAGGCTGGAGGCGTATCCCTCGTTGCAGATCACGACGATCTGGAGGTCGTGGCCGACCGCCTCGGGCGCGCGGTGGCTGCCCTGGGGGTCGAGCCGCCATTCCAGTTCGTTGCGTTCGACGACCAGGGCGCCGGGGATCAGACCGTCCCGGTCGCGGAGTGCCGCGTACCGGATGTCCACGAGCAGGGCTCCGGCCTCCGCCGCCGCGGCGGCCTCGCGCGGGCCGATCCGGTCGTAGCCGCGCCTGACCCGCTCCAGCAGCTCCTCGATGCCCACCGGAGCAGGGGCGCTCGTGCCCGCTGCTTCCCCAGCGGGGTGTCCGGCCGTGTTTCCGTCGGTGCTCCGCTTCGCGCTCACTGCCACTCCTCGGGGCTCTCGGTCTGCTCCAGCCGGAGCACCGCGCCGGTGCGGCTGAACCGGCGGATCCCGGGGAGCGGCGGGTAGTAGGCATGGACGGAGACGGCGTGCGCGTCCGGGGACTCGTTGAGGACCTCATGGACGTGGTGCTGCCCGAAGGCCCGGCCCTGTCCGGCTGCCAGCTCCCTCGACCGGTCCACCCCGTCCGTCAGCTCCAGCGTCTTCCAGCCGTCGGTGGGCAGCCGCACGGCCAGCGAGTGCTCCTTGAGGGCACCGGCCGCTGTCGTGAACGCGCCGATCGACTCGGCGTGATCGTGCCAGCCCGTACCGCTGCCGGGCGGCCAGCCGATCAGCCACGCCTCGCTGCCGCCGGGGCCGTCGAGCCTGATCCACGTGCGGCCCTCCGGATCGAGGGGCAACGAGGCGATGAGCGCCTCGTCCCGGGCGGTGCGGCGGACGAAGGCCAGCAACTCCGTGACCGTCGGCGCGGCGACAGCGGAGGAGACGGAGGTGGAGGAAGCGGCGGAAGAAGGTGATGGCGCCGGGTGGGCCGTGGACACGGCGGAGCGAGCGGAAGACACGAGGACCGTCCTGAGAGTTCGCGCGGAGTTCCGGCCGTGCGGAAGCGGCACGGACCGGGCGGAGGGAGGCGATTCAGCAGGACGGGCGACACACGCTGCCCGCGTAGCGGACGAGGTCCATGTGGACCCTCCGCCACAGGCGCACACCGGTGTCGGTCATGATCTGGAGTACACCACGCGTGCCGGTGACGGTCAACGTGCTTCCGCCGCCGACGCCCACGGGCGTCGGACGACGGAGCACGTGCGGTGGACGGCGGACGCACGTGCACGACGGACGCACAAGCGCGGTGGACACCGGAGGCACGTGCGCGTTGGGCGAGGCACGTGCAGGCGCGGTAAACACCGAAGGCACGTGCGTGTTGGGCGAGGCACGTGCAGGCGCGGTGGACACCGAAGGCACGTGCGCGTTTGGGCGAGGCGCGTGCAGGGGTGGTGGACGGCGGGCCAGCCTTCAGCGGTGCCCGGCGGTCCCCTCGGCGTGAACCCCCGCCCGGGGCCGCTTCTCGCCCCTGCTCTCGCGGTCGGCGCTCTCCCGGCCCGCGCTCTCCAGGCCCTCGCCCTCGCCCTCGCCCTCGCCCTCCCCGTCCTCCTCCGCCGTGTGCTCCCGCCCACCGCGAGGCGCGCCGCCCAGCGCGGCCCGCGCCGCGGTGAACAGCTCGGCCGGCCGTACGCCGCCGAAGGCCGCCACCAGATGCCCGTCCGGCCTCACCAGCAGGACGGTATGGGCCGACGCCCCCGGGTAGCTTTCGGTGACCAGCAGCTCCGTCGTACCGGGGAGCGCCGCCACGGCGTCCGAGAGGCGGGGCATGACGCCCGCGGTCTGCCAGTGCCGCCGGTCCCAGACGCCGGTTCCCGGTGCGACCAGGACCACCAGCGGATGGCCCTGCCCGAGCCGCTCCCGCAGCCGGGTCGTCGTACCGTCCGGCGCGGTCACCGTCACATCGGCGACCGGCGCACCGGGGGGCGTACCGACAACGGTGTGCGCCTCCGTGTGCGGCGGTGAAAGCGGGGAGTGCGAGTACGAAGGGGGCGCACCCAGTGCTCCGCGGCCCAGATGGCCGTCGGCGAGCAGGGTGTCGTGACCGCGTGCGGAGCCCGGGACCAGGGCCCGCAGGCCGCCTCCGCCGCGCAGTATCGGCAGCGACTGATCGGCGGCGCGCAACCGGGCGGCCACCGCGGCCCTCCGCTCCGCCTGGTAGCTGTCGAGCAGCTGCTCGGCCGGGCCGTGGTGCCAGACGTGGGCCAGCTTCCAGGCCAGGTTCTCGGCGTCCCGGATGCCCTCGTCGAGACCCTGCGTGCCCAGCGCGCCCAGCAGGTGCGCCGCGTCTCCGGCCAGGAACGCGCGCTGCTTGCGCCAACGCCGGGCGAGCCGGTGGTGGAGCGTGTGGACCCCGGTGTCCAGCAGGTCGTACGCCGGGGTCTCGCCGCACCAGCCGGCCAGCGTGTCCCGGATCTGGGTGATCACCGCTTCGGGGGTGACCAGTTCGCCGCGCGGCGGCAGCAGCCAGTCCAGCCGCCAGACGCCGTTCGGCAGAGGCCGGGCGGAGACCTCCGGTCCACCGGTCCGCCAGGGTGGCTGCCGGTGCGACACGGCCTGGCCGGGCCAGGGCAGTTCGGCCCGCAGAGCGGCCACGGCATGCCGTTCCACCGCCGTACGGCCCGGGAACCGGATGTCCAGCAGCTTGCGCACGGTCGACCGGGCGCCGTCGCAGCCGACCAGGTAGCTCCCGCGCCACCAGGTCGATCCCGGCTCCCGGGTGTGCACGGTGATGCCGTCGCGGTCCTGCTCCAGCGTGTCGATCCGGCTCATCGGCACGAGCCGGATGCGTGCTTCCTTGTCCACCGCCGCACGCAGCGCCGCGCTCAGCTCGTGCTGCGGCAGGTGCAGCGGCGAGGGGAGGAGCCCGGGGACCGGCTCGCCGCCCTCGTCCGGCCGGCCACCGCTCAGCGGCATCTCCCGGACCAACTGCTTCCGGCGCATCGAACGCCAGCCCGTCCAGCGCAGCCCGACCCGGTCCAGCTCCCGGCAGCCGAGGCGGCCGACCAGGTCGGCGGTGTCCTCGCGCAGCACGACCGTGCGGGCGGGCCGGGGTTCCTCCGTGCCGGAGCCCTCGTCGAGGAGCACCGAGGGGACGCCCTGGGCGGCGAGGGCCAGCGACAGCGTCAGGCCGACGGGCCCGGCGCCGACGACGATCACCGGGTCCACGGCGCGTACCCTCCGGCCCGTACGGTCATGCGGAAAGCGGCAGAGGTAGCCGGGTGCGTGATCACAGAACGTATGCAACCCACTGGTGGTGCTTGCGTCAAGTGACCGAGGCAGCGACGCGTGCGCCGCTGCCTCGAATGCTCCTGTCCGGGAGGGGCGGCAGGGCCCCGGGGCGGTCAGTCCTTCGTCACTCCGGCCTCAGCGGCACCATCGCCGGTCGGGCCCGCGCCCTGTGCGCCCCCTGCCTCGGGGCCGGGTACGGCCTCCGCCGCGGGGATGTCGGCGGTCTGGGCGCCCGGCGCCACCTTGATGCCGGTCTTGGCCCGGCGGCCGCGCTTCTCGATCCACGTCGCCAGCGCCGAGAGGAGCAGGCACATCGTGATGTAGATCGTGCCGATGACGGTGATCGTCGAGACGTACGGGTACTGGCCGTTCACCTGGGTGTTGGAGGCGATCAGACGCGCGGTCTGGAGCAGCTCCGGGTACAGGATGATGAAGCCCAGCGAGGTGTCCTTCAGCGTCACCACGAGCTGGCTGATGATCGTCGGCAGCATCGACCGGATCGCCTGCGGCATGAGGACGGTCGTCATGACCTGGGTCTTGCTCATGCCGAGGGCGTACGCGGCCTCGCTCTGGCCCTTGGGCACCGAGTTGATGCCGGCCCGCAGCACCTCGGCCTGGACACAGCCGTTGTAGACCGAGAGGCCCGCCGCCAGCGCCCACATCGAGTAGTCGGTGAGGAAGCCGACCCAGATCGCGTAGATGGTGATCAGCAGCGGCAGCGAGCGGAACAGCTCGATGAAGGTGGTCGCCGCCCAGCGGATCGGCTTGTGGTCGGAGAGCCGGCCCACCGCCAGGAGCACGCCGAGGACCAGCGAGCCGACCGCGGCGAGGCCGAACGCCTTGAGGGTCGCGAGGACCGCGTCGGCGATGTTCTGCCGGATGCCCGCGTAGTTGAAGATGTCCCACATCTCCGGGGCCAGATGACCCTTGTCGGCCAGCCGCACGATGCTGACGGCGATCAGCGCCACGATGGCGAGGCTGCCGACGACGGCGTAGATCCGGTTGCGGACGACGGCCTTGGGGCCCGGGGCGTCGTAGAGAACGCTGGCGCTCATCGGGCGACCTCCATGCGACGCTCCAGCAGCCGGAAGAGGCCGCTGATGGTAAAGGTGATGATCAGGTACCCGATGGCGACCCAGATGAAGACGGGGACGATGTCGTAGCCCTTGTCGCTCATGAGCTTCTGCCAGCCGAACAGCTCGGCGTTGCTGAAGGCGCCGGCGATCGCGGAGTTCTTCGTCAGCGCGATGAAGATGCTGCTCAGCGGCGGGATCACGGTCCGGGTTGCCTGGGGGAGCACCACGATCTGCAGGGTCTGGGCGAACGTCATGCCGATCGAGCGCGCGGCCTCCGCCTGGCCCAGCGGCACGGTGTTGATGCCGGAGCGCACCGCCTCGCAGACGAAGGACGAGGTGTAGAAACCGAGGGCCAGGGAGCCGAGGACGAACGGGCTCATCCCCGGGAAGAGGATCTCCGGTACGACGAAGAAGAAGATCAGGAAGAGCAGCGTCAGCGGGGTGTTGCGCATCAGCGTGACCCACGCGGTGCCGAAGTACCGCAGCGGCGGCACCGGCGAGACGCGGAATCCGGCGACGACGACACCGAGAACCAGGGCGATGAGCGAGCTGACGGCGGTGATCGACACAGTTCCTATGAAGCCGTCGCGGAACGCTGGGAAATTGTCGAGCAGTACGTTCATGAGGTCTCCGCGTCGGCGGTCATCGGCATCGGGGCAGGGGAAGGAGCGCCCCGTACGACCGCCGCCCCCGGGGAGAGGGGTGCGGCGGTGGCGTACGGGACGCCTGGGTCACTCGCGGGCGTCGTGACGGGTGTCGGAGCCCGGGCACCGGCAGGTGCCGGGGCGCCCGACGGTGCCGGGCGCCCGAGGGCGTCAGTAACGCTCGATGGCCGGCGGGTCGACGTAGTCCGAGCCGGACAGGCCGAGGGTGGCCTCGTAGATCTTCTTGTACGTGCCGTCCTTCACGCGGTCCTCCAGCGACGTGCTGATGGCCTCGCGGAGCACCTTGTCGTCCTTGTCCAGGCCGACGCCGTAGGGCTCGTCGGTGAACGGCTTGCCGACGACCGAGAGCTTGCCCTTGTTGGCGGCGGCGTAGCCCTTGAGGATCGAGTCGTCGGTCGTGACGGCGTCGACCTGCTTGGTCAGCAGCTGCTGCACGCAGTCGGAGTACTTGGCCAGCTCGACGACGCTCGCGCCGTACTCCGGCTTCTTGATCTCCTGCAGCGGCGTGGAGCCGACGATCGAGCAGACCTTCTTGCCCTTCACCGACTCCTTGCCGGTGATCGACGTGTCGTCCTTGCGCACCAGGAGGTCCGCGCCGGCCTTGTAGTACGGCCCGGCGAAGCCGACCTGCTTCTTGCGCTCGTCGTTGATCGTGTAGGTGCCGACGTAGTAGTCGACCTGGCCCTTGGAGATGGCCGTCTCACGGACGCCGGAGTCGACGGTCTTCCACTCGATCTGCTTCTCCGAGAAGCCCAGGTCGGCCGCGATCATCTTGGCGATCTCGATGTCGAAGCCCGAACGCTCCTTGGTCGACTGGTCCTCGAAGCCGAGGTACGGCTGGTCGGCCTTGGCGCCGATGATGAGCTTCCCGCGCTCCTTGGCCTTCTTGAAGACCGGGGAGTCGAGGGCGACGTTCTCGGCCGCGGTGTACGTGGGCAGCTCGGGGGCGCCGGAGGCGCCCGGCTGGGTACCGCCCGGCTTGTCACCGGCGGAACCCTCCTTGCCACCGCACGCGGTCGCGGTCAGGGCGAGGACGGCGATGGCCGCCACGGCGGCGGACTTGCGGAGCTTCATGTGAACAATCCTTAGGTCGTGAGGTCGTTGTCGTCAGTGGTGAAGGATCTTCGACAGGAAGTCCTTGGCCCGGTCGCTGCGCGGGTTGCTGAAGAACTGTTCGGGCGTCGCCTCTTCGACGATCTTCCCGTCCGCCATGAACACGACGCGGTTGGCGGCGGAACGGGCGAAGCCCATCTCATGGGTGACGACGATCATCGTCATCCCGTCCCTGGCCAGCTGCTGCATGACTTCGAGGACCTCGTTGATCATCTCCGGGTCGAGCGCCGACGTGGGCTCGTCGAAGAGCATGACCTTCGGGTCCATCGCCAACGCCCGTGCGATCGCGACGCGTTGCTGCTGACCGCCGGAGAGTTGCGCCGGGTACTTGTCGGCCTGTACGCCGACGCCCACCCGGTCGAGCAGGGTCCGGGCCTTCTCCTCCGCGGCCTTCTTGTCGGCCTTGCGGACCTTGACCTGGCCCAGCATGACGTTCTCCAGCACCGTCTTGTGTGCGAAGAGATTGAACGACTGGAAGACCATGCCCACGTCGGCACGCAGCCTGGCCAGCTCCTTGCCCTCCTGGGGCAGCGGCTTTCCGTCGATCGAGATCGCTCCCGAATCGACCGTCTCCAAGCGGTTGATCGTGCGGCACAGCGTGGACTTGCCGGACCCGGAAGGCCCGATGACGACCACGACCTCGCCACGGGCGATGGTCAGGTCGATGTCCTGGAGCACATGCAGCGCGCCGAAGTGCTTGTTGACGTTGCTCAGTACGACCAGGTCGTTCGCCGCGGGCGCGGCATCCTCGGCGGCCTTGGTCACTGAAACTCCGCTCATCGGCTTCTTGCTCCGTCCTCCTCGGTTGAACAAGGACCCTAATGACGCAGTGCGACCAACGTCATTACATCTGAGCGGAAATTGAGCATAACGATCCGGCGGCAACCGGACACTCCGCGTGAACAGGACGCCCCGCGCCGCCCCGGGGCGTACCGGGTGCATAACGGAAACCCCGCTGTAACCGGCAGGCTCTTGACTGGTGTGCCGTTCATCGGCGTGGATGCCTTGAGCGAGGTCGACGCGAAGCGTCGATGAACGGAAGATCACGGCACGGGTCTTCCGGGCGAACCGGGGCGAAACGCGTGATCACACCCGGTGACACCGTGCGACGGTTGCACGCATGAGCCCGAGGAGCCGGACGGCCCCGGGAGAGACGGAGGGAGGAGGGTCATGAGACTGCTGCTCGTCGAGGACGACGACCATGTCGCGGCGGCCCTGTCCGCCGTGCTCGCCCGGCACGGATTCCAGGTCGTGCACGCCCGCAACGGCGAGGAGGCCCTGCGCTCGCTGCTGCCCGCGGAGAAGGAGCCCTTCGGGGTGATCCTCCTCGACCTCGGCCTGCCCGACCAGGACGGCTACGAGGTCTGCGGCAAGATCCGCAAGCGCACCGCCACCCCCGTGATCATGGTGACCGCCCGCGCCGACGTGCGCTCGCGCATCCACGGCCTCAACCTCGGCGCCGACGACTACGTCACCAAGCCGTACGACACCGGCGAGCTGCTCGCCCGTATCCACGCGGTCGCCCGGCGCGCCTCCGGCGTCGAGGACACCGCGCCCACCCCCGTCGCCGCCCTGCGCCTCGGAGCGGTCGCCATCGAGCTGCCGACCCGACGGGTCAGCGTCGACGGCGATGAAGTCCAGCTCACCCGCAAGGAGTTCGACCTGCTGGCCCTCCTCGCCCAGCGCCCCGGCGTCGTCTTCCGCCGTGAGCAGATCATCAGCGAGGTCTGGCGCACCAGCTGGGAGGGGACCGGCCGCACCCTGGAAGTACACGTCGCCTCCCTGCGTTCCAAGCTGCGCCTGCCCACCCTGATCGAGACCGTGCGGGGGGTCGGCTACCGGCTCGTCGCGCCGTCCGCGTAACCGGCGGGTACGAATCCCCGGTGCGCTCCCGCCTCCTCCCGCTGCTCATCGTCCTGATGGCCGCGGTCCTGGTCACCCTCGGCTTCCCGCTCGCGATCAGCATGGCCGCCGCCGAGCAGCAGCGCCTCGTCATCGACCGGATCGACGACACCGCGCGGTTCGCCGCCCTGGCCCAGGCCATCACCGACGCCTCCCCGGACGGCGACGAGCGCCGCCGCACCCTCCAGACCGACCTGGAGGTCTACGCCTCGGTGTACGACATCCGGGTCGGCGTCTTCTTCCAGGACGACCGGGCCCTGGCCAAGGCGCCCCGGGACTGGACCCTGCCCGCCGAGGGGGAGGGACGCACGGCCTTCGACGAGGCGCTGCTCGGCCGCCGCTCGCACGACCCGCCCCAGGTCTGGCCCTGGCGCGACGGGCGGGTCGTCGTCGCCTCGCCCGTGGTGCGCGACGGCGACGTGGTCGCCGTGGTCGTCATCGACTCGCCCACCGGCGAGATGCGGTCCCGCATCCTGCGGACCTGGCTGCTCATCGGCCTCGGCGAGGCACTGGCCCTGCTGGTGGCGGTCGGCGCCGCGGTCCGGCTCACCGGCTGGGTCCTGCTGCCCGTACGGACCCTGGACGCGGCCACCCGCGACATCGCCGGAGGCCGGATGCGCTCCCGTGTCGCGGCCTCCGCCGGGCCGCCGGAACTCCGGCACCTGGCCCGCTCCTTCAACGAGATGGCGGACAACGTCGAGGACGTGCTGGAGCAGCAGCGCGCGTTCGTCGCCGACGCCTCGCACCAGCTGCGCAACCCGCTGGCCGCCCTGCTGCTGCGCATCGAGCTCCTCGCCCTGGAGCTGCCCGAGGGCAACGAGGAGGTCGCGGCCGTGCGCACCGAGGGCAAGCGGCTGGCCCGGGTCCTCGACGACCTCCTGGACCTCGCGCTGGCCGAGCACGCCGAAGCGGACCTCCAGCTGATCGACATCGTCCCGCTCACCGCCGAGCGGGTCGCCTCCTGGCGGCCGATGGCGGAGCGGGAGGACGTGCGGTTCACCCTGCTCGGCGCCCCGGCGGCCACCGCCTGGGCCGACCCCGTGGCGCTCTCCAGCGCCCTGGACGCGGTGATCGACAACGCCCTGAAGTTCACCCCGGCCGGGGAGGACGTCACCGTCACCGTCGTTGCCGACACCCGGACCGCGACCGTCGTGGTCGCCGACCGGGGCCCCGGCCTCAGCGAAGCGGAGCTGGAACGCGTCGGGGACCGCTTCTGGCGCAGCACCCGCCACCAGAACGTCAGCGGATCGGGCCTGGGCCTCTCCATCTCCCGGGTGCTGCTCGCGGCGGGCGGCGGCTCGATCGCGTACGCGCACCACCCGCCGCACGGCCTGCGGGTCACCGTCTCGCTGCCCCGCGAACGGCCGGGCGGCTGAGCCGGGACCTTCCGGGCCCATGCGCCCCGCGCCGTCCACGAGGCACGGTCACGGCTTCACCGAGCGGTAGTAGGCCTTGGCTCCTTCGTGCACGTCCAGCGGGTCCGTGTAGATCGCCGTCCGCAGGTCCACCAGCTGCGCCGCGTGGACCTCACGTCCGATCCGGTCCCGGCTGTTGATCACCGTCCGGGTGAAGGCCTCGGTCATGGCCGCGTCCGTGCGGTCGGTGGTGACGAGCAGATTGGGGACGGCGACCGTGGGCACCGACTGGCCCTGCTGGGCCTCCGGATAGGCGTCGGCGGGCATCATGGCCGACCGGTAGAAACGGGTCGGGCCGGTCGCCGCCTGCAACTTCGCGACCAGGCCGGCCTCCAGCGGCACCAGTCGGACGTCGAAGCGCTCCGACAGCTCCTGCACGGCCGCCGTCGGCAGGCCGCCCGACCAGAAGAACGCGTCCAGTTGGCCCTGCGTCAGCCGTACGGGCATGGTGTCGATGCCCACCGGCACCGGGGTGATGTCGTCGGCCGGATCGAGCCCGGCCGCCTTGAGCAGCCGGTCGGCGACCAGCCGCACTCCGGAGCCCTCCTGGCCCACACCCACCCGCTTGCCCCGCAGATCGGAGGCGCTGCGGATGCCGGAGTCCCGGGGCACGACCAGTTGGACGTAGTCGTCGTACAGGCGGACGCAGCCGCGCAGCCGCTGGGCCCCCGGTCTGCCGTCGCGCAGATAGGTGGCCACGGCGTCGGCCGTCGCGATGGTGAAGTCCGCCTCGCCCGTCGCCACCCGGGCGAGGTTCTGCTGCGAGCCCTCGCTGATCCGCAGCCGTACGGACACCTGAGGCATGTCCTTGGCCAGTGCGTCCTCGAGCCGCTCCCCGTACCGCTGGTAGACCCCGCTGGGCACTCCCGTGGAGAACGTGAGCGGGCCGCTCGGGGCCCCGTCGTCCCCGTCGGGCAGGAGCCACCACGCGAGCAGCCCGAGCACGACCGTGAGGGCGGCGCCCGTCTGCAGGGTCCGCCGGCGGCCGAATCGGGACAGAGCGTGGTGCATGCGCGCGATCCTGCCAGCTCACCCGCCCCCTGGCCAGGGCCGCCCGTGAGGCCCGCCCCACAGTCTGCGGGCGAGCGGAGAGGGGCGGGGCACGGGGCCGGAGGGGCGCCGCCCGGCAACCGCCTACCCTTGTCCCATGAGCAGCGGCAACCGGAGCGAAGCAGTGGACGTCCAGAAGAGCTACGAGGTGCGCACCTACGGGTGCCAGATGAACGTCCACGACTCCGAACGGCTGTCGGGTCTCCTGGAGGACGCCGGATACGTCCGCGCCCCCGAAGGCTCCGACGGCGACGCCGACGTCGTCGTCTTCAACACCTGCGCGGTACGGGAGAACGCCGACAACAAGCTGTACGGCAACCTCGGCCGCCTCGCCCCGATGAAGACCCGGCGCCCCGGGATGCAGATCGCCGTCGGCGGCTGTCTCGCGCAGAAGGACCGCGACACCATCGTCAAGCGCGCCCCCTGGGTCGACGTCGTCTTCGGCACGCACAACATCGGCAAGCTGCCGGTCCTTCTGGAGCGCGCCCGCGTCCAGGAGGAGGCACAGATCGAGATCGCCGAGTCGCTGGAGGCCTTCCCCTCCACGCTTCCCACCCGACGCGAGTCCGCCTACGCCGCGTGGGTCTCCATCTCGGTCGGCTGCAACAACACCTGCACCTTCTGCATCGTCCCTGCGCTGCGAGGCAAGGAGAAGGACCGCCGCACCGGCGACATCCTGGCCGAGATCGAGGCCCTGGTGGCCGAGGGCGTCTCCGAGATCACCCTCCTCGGCCAGAACGTCAACGCGTACGGCTCCGACATCGGCGACCGCGAGGCCTTCTCCAAGCTCCTGCGCGCCTGCGGGAAGATCGAGGGCCTGGAGCGCGTCCGCTTCACCTCGCCGCACCCCCGCGACTTCACCGACGACGTCATCGCGGCCATGGCCGAGACGCCCAACGTGATGCCGCAGCTCCACATGCCGATGCAGTCCGGCTCCGACCGCGTCCTCAAGGCGATGCGCCGCTCCTACCGTCAGGAGCGCTTCCTCGGGATCATCGAGAAGGTGCGCGCCGCGATGCCGGACGCCGCCATCTCCACCGACATCATCGTGGGCTTCCCCGGCGAGACCGAGGAGGACTTCGAGCAGACGATGCACGCCGTCCGCGAGGCGCGGTTCGCCAACGCGTTCACCTTCCAGTACTCCAAGCGCCCCGGGACCCCGGCCGCCGACATGGACGGACAGATCCCCAAGGAGGTCGTCCAGGAGCGGTACATGCGCCTGTCCGCCCTCCAGGAGCAGATCTCCTGGGACGAGAACAAGAAGCAGGTCGGCCGCACCCTGGACGTCATGGTCGCCGAGGGCGAGGGCCGCAAGGACGGCGCCACCCGGCGCCTCTCCGGCCGTGCCCCCGACAACCGCCTGGTCCACTTCACCCAGCCCGAGCAGCCCGTGCGTCCGGGCGACGTGGTGACCGTCGAGATCACCTACGCCGCCCCGCACCACCTGCTCGCGGAGGGCGCCCCGCTCGCCGTACGGCCCACCCGCGCGGGCGACGCGTGGGAGAAGCGCACCACCGAGGCCGCCGCGAAGCCCGCCGGAGTGATGCTGGGCCTCCCCGGCATCGGCGCCCCGGACCCGCTCCCGGCCGCCACGGCCCCGGCCTGCGGCATCGGCTGAGGGCGCGCGGGGCGCGGGGCGCGGTGGGCCCCGCCGAACGGGCAGGACGCGGCGAGGGGCCCACACCGGGGAAGCGGGGGCTGAGCCGATCGCGGCGAGGGGCCCGGCCGAGCGGCCGGGGCCAGGTACTCGTTCTGAGGGGCGGGAGGGTCGGGCTGCGCCGATGGGCCACCCCGGTCGGCGGCTCAGGCGCCTCCGGGGCCGGGGCGTCAGGTCTCCCAGGGGCATGGGCGTCAGGTGCCTCGGGGTCCGGGGCGGCCGCTCCCCTGCGGGCCGACCGGCTCCCGGTCCCCGGCAAGTACGCTGACCGGCATGCTTGTCGCCGCCGCCGTCTGCCCCTGCCCGCCGCTCCTCGTGCCCGAGGTCGCCGCCGGGGCCGCCCCCGAGCTCGACGCCGCGCGTGACGCGTGCCTGGACGCCGTGGGCGTGCTCGCCGCCGCGCGACCGGACCTGCTCGTCGTCGTCGGGCCCGGAGACAGCCCGTCCGGACCCGGCGAGCACCCGGCCGTCGGGCCCTACCCGCCCGGCGCTCACGGCTCCTTCCGGGGCGTCGGCGTGGACCTCGACGTGAGGCTCGGCCATGCGCCCGAGGGCGGCACGACGGCGGGCCGTCCGTTGCCGCAGTCCCTCACGGTGGGCGCCTGGCTGCTGGGCCGGGCCCGCTGGGAGGACGCTCCCGTCGAAGGGCTCGCCCTTCTGCAGACTGCGGCTCCGCAGGACTGCGCGGAGGCCGGCCGCGCCGTCGCCGCGCGCGCCGACCGGGTCGCGCTCCTGGTGATGGGCGACGGCAGCGCCTGCCGCACCCTCAAGGCGCCCGGCTACCTCGACGACCGGGCCGCCGCGTTCGACGCCCGCGCCACCGAGGCGCTCGGCTCCGCGGACCTCGACGCCGTCGCCGCGCTCGACGCCACGCTCGCCCACGAGCTCAAGGCGGCCGGCCGGGCCCCCTGGCAGCTGCTGGGTGGTGCCGCGCGGGGCGCGGGGCTCGATGGACGGCTGCTGTACGAGGACGCCCCCTACGGCGTGGGGTACACCGTCGCCACCTGGTCCTGACGAGACCGGCTCGGGCCGGCAGGTCTCCCACAGACCGGCGGCGGGTCCGGAGCGTCCGGCTCCGGACCCGCCGCCGGGGCGGGACCGCTGCGTCAGTGCGCGGGCGGCGGCGGGGGAGGCGTGGTACCGGAGCCGCCGGGGGTGCTCCCGGGCGTACCCGGCGCACCCGGGGTCCCGGGCGTCCCGCCGTCCTTCTGGCCGAGCTTGTCCACGGCTTCCTTGGCCTTGCGGGTCCCCGAATCGATCTTGTCGCTGTACTTGCCCTTGGTCTTCTGGTCGACCGTGCGCGCGGCCTTGTCCAGGCCCTGCTCGATCTTGCCCCCGTGCTGCTGCGCGAGGTCGCCGACCTTCTCCTTGGCCGGTCCCAGCTTGGCCTTCAGGTTGTCCAGGAGCCCCATTGGGTCACCTTCCGTGCAGTGTGGAGGACGGTCTTCACGGGAGCGATCTCCCGCCCCCATTGTCCGTCACCTGTCCGTTCCTGCCGTTTTTACTCCTCCGATGGCGTTGACGCGCCACATCCTCGGCGCGGCCGACCGGGCCGGGCAGTCCGACCGGCCACCGGGTGTGTCCGGGAGGGCCCGGACCTTTGGGAGACTGTCCGGGTGACCCCTCCCCGCCCCGCACCCCGTGTCATCACCGTCGTAGGCCCCACAGCGGCCGGAAAATCGGATCTGGGGGTCTTTCTCGCCCAGCGGCTCGGCGGCGAGGTGATCAACGCCGACTCCATGCAGCTCTACCGGGGCATGGACATCGGCACGGCGAAACTGACGCTGCCCGAGCGCGACGGCGTGCCGCACCACCTGCTGGACATCTGGGACGTCACCGAGGCCGCCAGCGTCGCCGAGTACCAGCGTCTGGCCCGCCGGGAGATCGACCGGCTGCTCGCCGAGGGGCGCACCCCCGTCCTGGTCGGCGGCTCCGGGCTGTACGTGAAGGGCGCCGTCGACGCCCTGGAGTTCCCCGGTACGGACCCCGAGGTGCGCGCCCGCCTCGAAGCGGAGCTGGCCGAGGGCGGCTCCGGGGCCCTGCACGCACGGCTCGCCGCCGCCGACCCGCAGGCCGCCCGCTCCATCCTGGCGAGCAACGGCCGCCGCATCGTCCGCGCCCTCGAAGTCATCGAGATCACCGGCAAGCCCTTCACCGCCAACCTCCCCGGTGACGAGCCGGTCTACGACGCCGTCCAGATCGGCGTCGACGTGGAACGCCCCGAACTGGACGAGCGCATCGCCCGGCGCGTCGACCGGATGTGGGAGGCCGGACTCGTGGACGAGGTCCGCGCCCTGGAGGTGTCCGGACTGCGCGAGGGCCTCACCGCCTCACGGGCCCTCGGCTACCAGCAGATCCTCACGGCGCTCGCGGGGGAGTGCACCGAGGACGAGGCGCGGGCCGAGACCGTGCGCGCCACCAAGCGATTCGCCCGCCGCCAGGATTCGTGGTTCCGCCGTGACCCGCGTGTCGTGTGGCTCGGTGGCGGTGACCACGACCGGGGGGAACTCCCGCACCGGGCACTGACGTTGGTCGAACGAGCGGTCACAGCCTGATCACGTGATGGCATCGGGAAGCTCCGGCCGTCAATGCGACGCCCGGGACCGTGCCATCATCGAGCATCGATCCACCAGTGGAGTCCGAGTTGGGAGGGCGCGTGGCGATGGAGGCCGGCCCTCGCGACACGGAGCAGCGCGACACAGAGCACGAGGTGCCGTCACCGCGGGAGACCGCGGGACGGCTGAGCCCCGACGGGCCCGACGAGCAGGACGTGGCCCCCGAGGTCGAGGTCGAGCTGCGGCCCACCCGCAAGCTGCGGATCTGGCAGCTCGCCCCCATCGTCGTGCTGGCCGCGGTCGGCTCGCTGATGTTCGCCTTCCCGCTCGCCTTCGAGTTCGGTGACGGCGGTGCCATCGTCGCCATGCTGGGGCTCCTGATCAGCTGCTGCGCGGCCGGCTGGGGCATGATGGCCGCCCGCCGCGTCGGGCACACCTGGCCCGGACTGCCCTCCCGGGGCTCGGGCGACCGCCCCGACTGGCGGGTGATCGCGCTGTACGCCGTGACCGGCCTCGCCCTGGTCGCCCTCGCGGTCTGGCGCGTGGCCCGGCTGCGCTGACCGCCGGGGGCCGGTGCGACGGCTCCCCGGGCCGGCCCACGTGACGGGGCGCCGGAGGCCGGCGGGCCCGCCCGGCCGGCGAAGCCGGTCGTGCGGGCGACGGTCCCCGCCGCGGGGGTCCGCCGGAGCCGGTGGCCGGCGCCGCCTCGTACAGTGGGGAGGTGAGCACCTCGCAGATCGCCTTCCTCAAGGGCCACGGCACCGAGAACGACTTCGTGATCGTCCCGGACCCGGACAACGCCCTCACCCTGCCCGCCGCCCTCGTGGCCCGGCTCTGCGACCGCCGGGCCGGTATCGGCGGCGACGGACTGCTGCACGTCGTGCGCTCCGCCGCGCACCCCGAGGCGCGGTCCATGGCGGAGACGGCCGAGTGGTTCATGGACTACCGCAACGCGGACGGCTCGATCGCCGAGATGTGCGGCAACGGCGTGCGCGTCTTCGCGCACTACCTCCAGCGGGCCGGCCTCGTCGAGGAGGGCGACCTGACCGTCGCCACCCGGGGCGGCACCAAGCGCGTGCACCTCGCCAAGAACGGCGACATCACCGTGTCCATGGGACAGGCCCGGCTGCCGGAGGCGAGCGTCACGGTCAGCGTCGGCGGCCGCAGCTGGCCCGCCCGCAACGTCAACATGGGCAACCCCCACGCCGTCGCGTTCGTCGACGACCTGGACCACGCGGGCGATCTGTTCTCCGCCCCGCCCCTCACTCCCGAGGCGGTCTACCCCGAAGGGGTCAACGTCGAGTTCGTCGTCGACCGGGGCCCGCGCCACGTCGGTATGCGCGTCCACGAGCGCGGCTCCGGCGAGACCCGCTCCTGCGGCACCGGGGCCTGTGCGGTCGCCGTCGCCACCGCCCGCCGCGACGGCGCCGACCCCGCCGTGACCGGGCTCCCCGTCACGTACCGGGTGGATCTCCCCGGCGGCACCCTCGTCATCACCGAGCACCCGGACGGCGCGGTCGAGATGACGGGCCCCGCCGTGATCGTCGCCGAAGGCGTCATCGACCCGGCCTGGCTCGAATCCGCCTGAGGAATGGCGCGTCCCTTTCCCCGGAGCGGCTCACAGCCCTCGGGAGCAGGGCTCGCTCGAAACGGTGATCGGTCCGGGCTTCGCTCGAATGGGTGATCCGTTTCACGCTGGGCGAGAGCGGGACTGCGCCACGTGGTGGGCTCGATAGCATCAAGCACCGGCCCCGAGGCGCATCCAGCCCTCGCCCCGCCGGTCGAGTCGCCGGAGGTGCCCATGAGTGCAGAGGCCGCCGATCCGGGCGCCCCCCTTCGCAGGCGGAGCCGCCCCCGGATCGATCTGCGCAGACTGGGCCGGGTGGCGCTGCGCGGCCCGGTCTCCCGCGACCGGCTGCCCGACGCCATCAGCCATGTCGCCGAGGCGCACCGGGCCCACCACCCCGACGCCGATCTGAGCATCCTGCGCCGGGCCTACGTCCTCGCGGAGTCCTCGCACCGCGGGCAGATGCGCAAGAGCGGCGAGCCGTACATCACGCATCCGCTGGCCGTGACGCTGATCCTCGCCGAGCTGGGCGCGGAGACCACCACCCTCACCGCCTCCCTGCTCCACGACACCGTCGAGGACACGGAAGTGACCCTCGATCAGGTCCGGGAGCAGTTCGGCGACGAGGTCTGCTTCCTCGTCGACGGCGTCACCAAACTGGAGAAGGTCGACTACGGCGCCGCCGCCGAACCGGAGACCTTCCGCAAGATGCTCGTCGCCACCGGCAACGACGTCCGGGTCATGTCCATCAAGCTCGCGGACCGGCTGCACAACATGCGCACCCTCGGTGTGATGCGCCCCGAGAAGCAGGCCCGGATCGCCAAGGTCACCCGGGACGTCCTCATCCCGCTCGCCGAACGGCTCGGCGTACAGGCGCTCAAGACCGAGCTGGAGGACCTGGTCTTCGCGATCCTGCACCCTGAGGAGTACGCCGGGACCCGCGCCCTCATCGCCGCCGCGAAGGGCCCGGACGACCTCCTCGAAACCATCGCCGGACAGGTGACACAGACCTTGCGCGAGGCGGGCATCAGCGCTGAAGTCCTCATCAGACCGCGCCACTTCGTCTCGGTGCACCGGGTCCGCAGGAAACGCGGGGAACTGCGCGGCACCGACTTCGGCCGACTGCTCGTCCTGGTCGGCGAGGACGCCGACTGCTACGCCGTCCTCGGTGAACTGCACACCTGCTTCACCCCGGTGATCTCCGAGTTCAAGGACTTCGTCGCCGCCCCCAAGTTCAACCTGTACCAGTCGCTGCACACCGCCGTCGTCGGGCCCGAGGGGGCCGTCGCCGAAGTCCTCATCCGTACGCACCGGATGCACAAGGTCGCCGAGGCGGGCGTCGTCGCGCTGGGCAACCCGTACGCCCAGGACCCCGCCGCGGCCCCGCAGGCCGAGCCGTCCGACGAGCGTGCCGACCCGACCAGGCCCGGCTGGCTCTCCCGGCTGCTGGACTGGCAGGAGTCCGCCACCGACCCCGACACCTTCTGGACGACCCTGCGCGACGACCTCGCCCAGGACCGCGAGATCACCGTCTTCCGCACCGACGGCGGCACCCTCGGGCTGCCCGCCGGGGCCAGCTGCGTCGACGCCGCCTACGCCCAGTACGGGGACCGGGCCCACACCGCGATCGGGGCCCGGGTCAACGGCCGCCTCGCCACCCTGAGCACCGTCCTCAGCGACGGCGACACCGTGCAGCCGCTGCTCGCCCAGGACACCGCCTCCGGCCCCTCGCCCGACTGGCTCGACCACGCGCGCACCCCCGCCGCCCGGATCGCGATCACCGGCTGGTTCAGCGACCACCCGGACGAGGCGAAGCCCGCCCCGGAGACCGTCGGCGGGACCGGGCCCGGCACCCGGGACGAGCCCGCCGCCTCCCCGGAACGCCATGCTCCGGGGGCCGCGGCTCCGGCCCGCGGCCGGTCCGGACACCGCGCCACGGGCGTCGTCGTCGAGGACCCGGACGCCCCGGTGCGCCTGGCCGGCTGCTGTACGCCGGTGCCCCCCGACGAACTGACCGGCTTCGTCGTCCGGGGCGGCGCGGTGACCGTGCACCGCCGGGAGTGCCCCGCCGTCGCCGCGATGCGGGAGATCGGCCGCGCCCCGGTCGGGGCCCGCTGGGCGGACGGGGAGGACCGGGAGTCCGACGCGGGCTGCCGGGTCACCCTGGTCGCCGAATCGTTCGGCCGACCCCGGCTCCTCGCCGACCTCACTGAAGCCATCGCCACCGCCGACGCGGCGATCGTCGCCGCCACCGTCGAACCCCCCAGCGAGCAGCGGGTCCGCCACACCTACACCCTCCAGCTCCCCGACGCGGCCGGCCTCCCCCGCCTGATGCGGGCCATGCGCGACGTCGCCGGGGTCTACGACGTCAGCCGCGCCCGGCTCCCGGCCCCGACGGGCTGAGCCGCACCGCTGCGGCCGCCGGGCCGTTCCGTACGCGCGGAGGGAGCCGCCGCACCACCCGTCCTCGTTCGGGTGGTGCGGCGCGCGGCTCCCCGGCCGGGCGGCCCCGCGCTGATAGCCGTAGTCCATGCCGCTCCTGACCCGCCGCCTGCGTTGCGCCCTGCTGGCGACCGCCTCGGCCACCCTCGTCGCCGCCGCCCTGCCCGCCCCCGAGCCCCTCGGCATCGGCGACCGGCTCTTCCCCGAGCTGGGCAACCCCGGATACGACGTCCTCGCGTACGACATCGCCCTCACCTACCGCGGCTCCAACACCGAGCCCCTGGACGCCGTCACCACGATCCGTGCTCGCACCACCGCACCCCTGGACCGGATCAATCTCGACTTCGCCCGGGGCGCCGTCCAGGATGTCGAGGTCAACGGGCAGAGCGTCGACTTCGGCAGCGAGCGGGAGGACCTCGTCCTCCAGGCACCCCGCCGCCTCCCCGCCGGCGTACCGCTGAACATCACCGTCCGGCACACCAGCGACCCGAGGGGATCCGGTGACGACGGCGGCTGGGTGCGGACCGCCGACGGGCTCGCCATGGCCAACCAGGCCGACGCGGCCCACCGCGTCTTCCCCAGCAACGACCACCCCTCGGACAAGGCGTACTTCACCTTCCGGATCACCGCCCCGCACCGGCTGACGGCGGTCGCGGCCGGGCTGCCCGTGAAGAAGGCCCGGCACGGCTCCTCGACCACCTGGACGTACCGCACCGAGCACCCCATGGCCACCGAGCTGGCCCAGGTCTCCATCGGCAGCTCCGCTGTCGCGCACCGCACCGGACCGCACGGACTGCCGGTGCGCGACGTCGTCCCGGCCGCCGACCGCGAGAAGCTGGAGCCCTGGCTGGAGAGGACCCCGGCCCACCTGGAGTGGATGGAGCAGCGGGTCGGCCGCTACCCCTTCGAGACGTACGGGGTGCTCGTCGCCGACAGCCCCATCGGGTTCGCCCTGGAGACCCAGACGCTGTCGCTGTTCGGGAAGACCTTCTTCACCGAGCCGGCCTACCCGCGGTGGTACGTCGACTCGGTCATGGTCCACGAGCTGGCCCACCAGTGGTTCGGCAACAGCGTCTCGCCCGCGAGCTGGTCCGATCTGTGGCTCAACGAGGGACACGCCACCTGGTACGAGGCCCGGTACGCCGAGGAGAGGGGCGGCCCGACCCTGGAACGCCGGATGCGTGAGGCGTACAAGCTGTCCGACGGCTGGCGCGCGGACGGCGGCCCGCCGGCGCACCCGCACGGCCCGGCCCCGGGGCAGAAGCTCAGTCTGTTCCGCCCCGTCGTGTACGACGGCGGCGCGCTGGTGCTCTACGCCCTGCGCCAGGAGATC
Organism: Streptomyces sp. YPW6; assembly: GCF_018866325.1. Lineage (NCBI taxonomy): Bacteria > Bacillati > Actinomycetota > Actinomycetes > Kitasatosporales > Streptomycetaceae > Streptomyces > Streptomyces sp. YPW6. The sequence continues at coordinate 1,522,770 of NZ_CP076457.1, read as the reverse complement.
GGCGCCAGGGCCTTCGACCGGCTGGAGCGCACCTGGGTCCGGGCGCACCGGGACTCCACGGCGAGCACCGCGGACTTCACGCGCCTTGCCTCCGGGATCGCCGGCCGGGATCTCACCGCCTTCCTCGACGGCTGGCTGTACGGCAAGAAGACCCCGCCGATGCCCGGACACCCGGACTGGAGCAGCGCGAAACCCGCGTGACGGGCCGAGCGGGGCCGTGCCACTATCGACGCGTCGGCACGGCGGAGCGCACCGGAGTTCCCCTGAGGGAATCTTCCGGGAAGATCACACGTTGTGACTGACGTAACGACTTCTCTCGACGTAAGGATCCAATGACCTCCTCTTCTTCCCTTCCCCAGGACGCGCAGGACGCGCGGAGCGCCACGGAGCACACCACCGAGAGCCTCACCGAGGCCCGCCGGGCCGACGCCCTGATGGAAGAGGACGTCGCCTGGAGCCACGCGATCGACGGAGCCCGGGACGGCGAACAGCTCGACCGCTCCGAGCGCGCCGCCCTGCGGCGCGTGGCCGGTCTCTCCACCGAGCTCGAAGACGTCACCGAGGTCGAGTACCGCCAGCTGCGCCTGGAGCGCGTGGTGCTGGTGGGCGTCTGGACCTCGGGGACGGTGCACGACGCGGAGATCTCCCTCGCGGAGCTCGCCGCGCTCGCCGAGACGGCGGGCGCCCAGGTACTGGACGCGGTGTACCAGCGGCGCGACAAGCCCGACCCGGCGACCTACATCGGTTCGGGCAAGGCACTGGAGCTGCGGGACATCGTGCTCGAATCCGGTGCCGACACCGTCGTCTGCGACGGTGAGCTGAGCCCCGGCCAGCTGATCCACCTGGAAGACGTCGTCAAGGTCAAGGTGGTCGACCGGACCGCCCTGATCCTCGACATCTTCGCCCAGCACGCCAAGTCCCGCGAGGGCAAGGCGCAGGTCTCGCTCGCACAGATGCAGTACATGCTGCCCAGGCTGCGCGGCTGGGGTCAGTCGCTCTCCCGGCAGATGGGCGGCGGCGGTTCCAGCGGCGGTGGCGGCATGGCCACCCGTGGTCCCGGTGAGACCAAGATCGAGACGGACCGGCGGCGCATCCGCGAGAAGATGGCGAAGATGCGCCGGGAGATCGCGGAGATGAAGACCGGCCGCGAGATCAAGCGGCAGGAGCGCAAGCGCAACAAGGTGCCCTCCGTCGCCATCGCCGGATACACCAACGCGGGCAAGTCCTCGCTGCTCAACCGGCTGACCGGGGCCGGTGTCCTGGTGGAGAACGCCCTGTTCGCCACCCTGGACCCGACCGTCCGCCGGGCCGAGACTCCGAGCGGCCGGATCTACACCCTGGCCGACACCGTCGGATTCGTCCGGCACCTGCCGCACCACCTCGTCGAGGCGTTCCGCTCCACGATGGAGGAGGTCGGCGAGTCCGATCTCATCCTCCATGTGGTGGACGGCTCCCACCCGGTGCCCGAGGAGCAGCTCGCCGCGGTGCGCGAGGTGATCCGGGACGTCGGCGCGGTCAACGTGCGGGAGATCGTCGTCGTCAACAAGGCGGACGCGGCGGACCCCCTCGTCCTGCAGCGCCTGCTGCGCAACGAGAAGCACGCGATCGCGGTCTCGGCCCGGACCGGCGAGGGCGTCGAGGAGCTGCTCGCGCTCATCGACTCCGAGCTGCCCCGGCCGTCCGTCGACATCGAGGTGCTCGTGCCGTACATCCAGGGGGCCCTGGTCTCCCGGGTGCACGCCGAGGGCGAGGTGCTCTCCGAGGAGCACACCGCCGAGGGGACCCTGCTCAAGGCCCAGGTCCACGAGGAGCTGGCCGCGGAGCTGGAGACCTTCGCCCTCGCCGCCCACTGACGGCAGCGGGGCCGTACGACAGCCGGAGGCCCGGCCCGGACTCGACAGCGAGTCCGGGCCGGGCCTCCGGCGTCCGGGCTAGCGGCCCGCGTACTTCTCACTCACCGCGCGGTAGACGGCCTCGGCCTCCTCGCCGAGCCGGGGACCGGCCAGCCAGCCCGCGGTGACCGGGCCGATCGAGGTGTTCGAGACCAGGGCGGGCTTGCCGTCCCGGCCCGTCGCGACCCAGCCGCCACCGGAGGAACCGCCGGTCATCGAGCAGCCGATGCGGTACATCGTGGGCTGCTCCCGGAAGACCGAGAGTCGGCCCGGCTTGTCCTGGCACCGGAGCAGCTTCTGACCGTCGTACGGCGGCGCGGCCGGGTAGCCCGTGGCCGTCATCTCGGCGATCTCCGGCACGGCCGGGGCGTTGAACTCCACCGGCAGCGCCGAACCGACCGTCTCCTCCAGCGACTTGCCGCCCGCGCCCTTCTCCGGCGTCACGTGCAGTACCGCGAAGTCGTACGGTGCGCCCTGGCCGCCGACCGACGCGCCCTGCTCGATCCACTGCTCGGAGGTCTGGGCCCACTGGCCCCACCACACACCGTAGGGAGCGATCTTCTCCTTGGGCACGCTCTCCTGCTCGGCCAGGGGCAGGCCGTCGTTGTTGTACGCCGGGACGAAGGCGATGTTGCGGTACCAGCCGCCCTCCTTGCCCGCGTGCACACAGTGCCCGGCGGTCCACACCATGTTGGATTTGCCGGGGTTCGCCGGGTCCTTCACCACGGTCGCGGAGCAGACCATCGACCCCTTCGGGCCGTCGAAGAGCAGCTTTCCCGACTCCGGGGCGTTGTCGTGGTACGGCGTCGCGACACCGGCGGCCCGGACCGGGGCCGGCGTCGGGTCCGTCACGCCGTCGTCGCCCGAGATGTCGTTGTCGACCGGGTTCTCCGGGGGCTTGTCGGCGTCCCGCATCCGGTCCGGGTCCCACAGGTCCTCGATGATCGGGTTGACGAAGTCCCTGGCCTCGCGCAGCCACGTGTCCTTGTCCCAGTTCTTCCACTCCCCGTCCCGCCATGTGTCGGGGTCGATCCCGTGCTCCTTGAGCCGGTTCTTGAGGTCGTCCGGAATGGTGATCCCGCCGTCCGGCTGACCCGCCGAGGCGCTGGGCGCGTCGGCCGCGTCGTCCTCCTCCGGACCGCACGCGGTGGCGGTGAGCGCCAGGACGGCGGCCACGGCGGTCGCCGCGAGCGCGGACGAGGGTATGCGCCGTGCGCGCCTCCCGCGGCGTGCGGCATCGGTCGGGCGAATGGGTCGCATCTCGTGATCCCCCTGGGACTTCGTCACTCGGTACTGGTGCTGCGTGGCGGACACTTCGGGCGTCCGAGCGGTTGCTTCCGCGCCGCTGTGCGGCCCCCACTATGCCGGTGCCGATGGTGACGGCACCCGGCAGGTCCGCGGTTCCGTCGCCGCAAGGATGTTCCGATGTACCCGTGATCCATCGCGGTCGGCGTCGTTGGTACGTACGGGGGACACCAGGACAGCGTTCACGGCCTCGGTGCGTCCGCGCGAAATCGTACCGACGTGCAACGCAACTGTTACCGCAGGAGGATCAAGAGCCGTGTCCGTGACCGAACCCGCACCGGTGGCGCCGCCCCCCGCGCACGAGGGCATCCTCCGCCGCCAGTCCCTGCGCGAATCGGCGGCCCGCACCTACGCCCGGTCCCTGCCGATCGTCCCGGTGCGCGCCCGCGGGCTCACCATCGAGGGCGCGGACGGCCGCCGGTATCTGGACTGCCTCTCGGGCGCGGGCACCCTGGCACTCGGCCACAACCACCCGGTCGTGCTCGAAGCGATCCGCAAGGTCATCGAATCCGGCGCCCCCCTGCATGTGCTGGACCTCGCCACCCCGGTCAAGGACGCCTTCACCACCGAGCTGTTCGCCAGCCTGCCCCCGCAGTTCGCCGACAACGCCCGCATCCAGTTCTGCGGCCCCGCCGGGACCGACGCCGTCGAGGCCGCGTTCAAGCTGGTCCGCGCCGCGACCGGACGCTCCGGCCTGCTGACCTTCACCGGCGCCTACCACGGCATGACCGCCGGAGCCCTCGAAGCCTCCGGCGGCGCCACCGACGTACGCGTCACCCGGCTTCCCTTCCCGCAGGACTACCGCTGCCCGTTCGGGACCGGCGGCGAGCACGGCGCCGCGCTCGCCGCCCGCTGGACCGAACACCTGCTGGACGACCGCAAGGGCGGAGTGCCGCACCCCGCGGGGATGATCGTGGAGCCCGTCCAGGGCGAGGGCGGCGTCAACCCCGCCCCCGACGCCTGGCTGCGCCGTATGCGCCGCATCACCGAGGAGCGGTCCATCCCGCTCATCGCCGACGAGGTCCAGACCGGGGTCGGCAGGACCGGCGCGTTCTGGGCCGTCGAGCACAGCGGCATCGTCCCCGACGTCATGGTCCTCTCCAAGGCGATCGGCGGCTCCCTGCCCCTCGCCGTGATCGTCTACCGCGCTGAGCTGGATCTTTGGCAGCCGGGCGCGCACGCGGGTACGTTTCGTGGCAACCAGCTCGCCATGGCGGCGGGCGCGGCCACGCTCGCGTACGTCAGGGAGAACCGACTGGCGGACCGCGCAGCGGCCCTGGGGGCCCGGATGCTGGCCCGTCTCAGGGAACTGAGGGCGCATCACCCGGGAATCGGTGACGTACGGGGGCGTGGACTGATGATCGGCCTGGAGCTGGTGGATCCCGAGAGCGCGCCCCTGCCCGCCGAAGCCGGCGACCCCGATCCGGCGCCGCCGCCCGACCCGGCCCTCGCCCTCGCCGTCCAGCAGGAATGCCTGCGGCGCGGCCTCATCGTCGAACTCGGCGGCCGGCACGGCGCCGTGGTCCGCCTCCTCCCGCCCCTCACCCTCACCGACGAGCAGGCGACCGCCGTCGTCGACCGCCTCGCCGACGCGCTGGCTGCCGCGACGCGCTCCCCGCAGCGTCGGACCATCGCCGGGCCGACCACCTGATCCCGCCCTCCCCACAAGGAAGAACGCCGTGAACCCCACCCCCGCGCCCGAGGCCGACGGCCCCGGTACCCCCCGGCACCGGGGGCAGGACGAACCGGCCGCCCCCGGCACGGTCGAGGCGACGACCGTGCCCCGCCAGAAGACCCCGTACGGAACCGACCCCGCCGCGTGCGCGCCGACATCGGGCCACGCGACCCCGGCCCCGGCCGTCGACCCGCTCGACGACCCGGACCCGCTGCGGGCCGCCGACGCGGCGGGCACCGAAAGCCTGCTGCGCTGCTGGACCCGGGAGAGGGACCTGCCCCGCCCCGACGGCGACACCCTGCGCGTCGCCTTCCCCGCCAGCGGCACCGCCCTCCTCGTCCCCGTGCACTACTGGTCCGCCACCGGGGCCCACCGCTTCGGCGCGCCCGTTCTGGAGAACGCCCCCGCCGGGGCCCCGCCCGCCGACGCCGCCACCGTCGCCGTCCTCATCGGCCGCGAGGGCGGCGAGAGCGGTGCGGGTGATCTCGTCGCCCGGGTCGCCGACTCCGTACGCCACACCGCCGGGTTCATCGAGCAGCGGCGGCGCAGCCCGGCCGACCCCGCCGAGGCGGACCTCTTCCTCACCGCTGAACAGTCCCTGCTGCTCGGCCACCCTCTCCACCCCACGCCCAAGAGCCGCGAGGGCCTCTCCGAGACGGAGGCCCGCCGCTATTCGCCGGAGCTCCACGGCTCCTTCCCGCTGCACTGGTTCGCCGTCGACCGCGCGCTGGCCGCCACCGACTCCGCCTGGACCGAGGGCGGTCCGGCCACCGCCGAGGAACTGCTCGCCCCGCACACCGACGGGCTGAACACGCCCCCCGGCATGCTCGCCGTGCCCGTCCACCCCTGGCAGGCCGCCGACCTGCTCCACCGCCCCCAGGTCCGCGCCCTGGCCGAGACGGGCCTGCTCCACGACCTCGGCCCGCACGGCGGGCCCTGGCACCCCACCTCGTCCATCCGCACCGTCCACCGGCCCGGGGCCGAGGTGATGCTCAAGCTCTCCCTCGGCGTCCGCATCACCAACTCCCGCCGGGAGAACCTCCGCAAGGAACTGCACCGGGGCGTCGAGGTCCACCGCCTCCTGTCGACCGGGCTCGCCGACCACTGGCAGCGGGAGCACCCCGGCTTCGACATCGTGCGCGATCCCGCCTGGCTCGCCGTGGACGATCCCGAGGGCGCCCCCGTCACCGGGCTCGACGTCGTGCTCCGCCACAACCCCTTCGGCCGTGGCGACGACGCCGCCTGCATCGCCGGACTCACCGCGCAGCGCCCCCGGCCCGGCCGCCCCGGCATGCCCTCACGGCTCGCGGAGGTCGTCTCCGGCCTGCGCGCCCGCACCGGCCTGTCCGGCACCGACGTGTCCGCGGAATGGTTCCGGCGCTATCTGCACCACGTCGTGCGCCCCGTCCTCTGGCTCGACGCCCACGGCGGAGTCGCCCTCGAAGCCCACCAGCAGAACACCCTCGTCCTCCTCGACCCGGACGGCTGGCCCGTCGGCGGCCGCTACCGGGACAACCAGGGCTACTACTTCCGTGAGTCCCGCCGCGCCGAGCTGGACCGCCTCCTCCCCGGCATCGGCGCCGTCAGCGACACCTTCGTCTCCGACCCGGTCACCGACGAGCGGTTCGCCTACTACCTCGGTATCAACAACGTCCTCGGACTCATCGGGGCCTTCGGGTCCCAGCGCCTGGCCGACGAACAGCAACTCCTCACCGTCCTGCGCCGATTCCTCACGGAGACCGCGGAACTGGGCTCGCCCCTGCCCTCGTATCTCCTGGAGAACCGCCAACTGCGCTGCAAGGCCAACCTGCTGACCCGGCTGCACGGCCTGGACGAGCTGGTCGGGCCGGTCGACACCCAGTCCGTGTACGTCACCATCGCCAACCCGCTCCACAGCTGAACCGCCGCACGAGACAGACTCCGACCGCACGCGCACCAGACAGATTCCGACCGCACGCGCAGCCGAGGGACTCCGGCCGCTCGCGCACCGGAGAAGCCCACCGACCGCACCCGGTCCAGAGAGGAGAGCGTCACCGTGCCTCCCGCCGACGCCTCAGCCGAACCCGGCACCGCGCACCCCGGCGGGAGCACCGCACCCGACGACGGGAGCACGGGAGCCAGGAGCACGGGAGCCAGGAGCACCGGAGCCGCGAGCACCGGAGCCGCGGGAACGGGGCCCGCGAGTACCAGGTCCGCGAACACCGGAGCCGAGGACACCCTGGACCTGAAGCTCACCGAGGAACTCCTCGCGCTCATAGCCGAGGAGCGCGGTGCCGGGACACGGCGGGCCACCGCCCCGGGTGACCTGCTGGGCGATCCGGGCTCCTGGCCGCCCGTGCGGACCCCGGCGGGTGAGTTCGCCCTCCTCCCCGTCCGGCTGGAGCGCGACCTCCCCGTCATCAGCCGCTGGATGAACGACCCCGCCGTGGCGGCCTTCTGGGAGCTCGCCGGACCCGAGTCCGTCACCGCCGGCCACATCCGGCCCCAACTCGAAGGAGACGGGCGCAGCATCCCCTGTCTCGGCGTGCTCGACGGCACCCCCATGAGCTACTGGGAGATCTACCGCGCCGACCTCGATCCGCTGGCCCGCCACTATCCCGCCCGCCCCCACGACACCGGCGTCCACCTCCTCCTCGGAGGCGTGAGGAACCGGGGCCGGGGCGTGGGCACCGCCCTGCTCCGAGCCGTCGCCGACCTCGTCCTGGACCACCTTCCGCGGTGCGCGCGGGTCGTCGCCGAACCCGACCTGACCAACACCCCGTCCGTATCCGCGTTCCTCAGCGCCGGCTTCCGCTTCTCCGCCGAAGTGGACCTCCCCGACAAACGCGCCGCGCTGATGGTCCGCGACCGAACGTACCGAGCCCAGCTGTGACGTGTTCTCCGCACCTTCCATACCGCTCGAACCTCATAGGTTCCCTCCGGAGGAGTCCCCGTGCCGATATATCCCACGAGCCGTGACGCAGCCGAGTCCCCGCAGCTGTTCAGCCCTCCGGAGCTGGACCGGCAGATCTGGGACCGGGCCGCGGCGAGGCTCCTCGCCAAAATGCTCGGCGAGTTCGCCTACGAGAAGATCATCGAGCCGGTTCCCGAGCCCGGGACCGGCGGACTCCACCGACTGACCCTCGACGACGGGGAAGTGCTCGCCTTCACCGCGCGGCGCGGCGTCTACGGCAGCTGGCGCGTCGACCCCGAGTCGATCCGGATCACCGCACGGGCCCAGGCGGGCGCCCGGTCCAACGGCTCGGCCGCCGTCCGGACGGACGGACGGTCCATCGGTCCGGCCACCGTCCAGGCCGGCGTACCGTCCGACGGCCCGGCCATGGTCCGGGCCGACGTCCGGTGCAACGGCTCGGCCACCATCCGGACCGGCGCCCACCCCGACGGCCCGGCGACGGCCGCGCGCACCCGTACGGACGCCGAGGACCCCTCCGGCGACCCGCCCGGCGACCTCCGCCCGTTCCGCGACCCGCTGACCTTCCTCACCCGGGCACGGCAGCTCCTCGGACTCGACGGGACGACGCTCGGCCACCTCGTCCGGGAACTGACCCTCACGCTCTGCGCCGACGCCCGGCTCGACCACACCGCGCTCACCGCGGACCGGCTCGCCGCCCTGGACTACGCGGAGCTGGAGGGCCACCAGACCGGCCACCCCTGGCTGGTGGCCAGCAAGGGGCGGCTGGGGTTCTCCGCCGCCGACGCCGCCCGCTTCACTCCGGAGACCCGCAGCCCGCTCCGGCTGCCGTGGATCGCGGTCAGCACCCGCATCGCGCAGTTCCGGGGCGTCGGCCGCGTCTCCACCCCCGACCAGCTGTACGCCGGAGAGCTCGGCCCGGACGTCCGGGACGCCTTCGCCGACGCGCTGCGGGCCAGGGGGAGCGACCCGCAGGACTACCTCTACCTCCCCGTACACCCCTGGCAGTGGGACGAGTGGATCACGCCGCTCTTCGCCCCGGCCATCGCCGACGGTGACATCGTGGCCCTGCACACCGACGGCGACGCCCGCCTCCCGCAGCAGTCCATCCGTACCTTCGCCAATGTGGACCGCCCCGAGCGGCACACGGTGAAGCTTCCGCTCTCCATCCTCAACACCCTGGTCTGGCGCGGCCTGCCGACCGAGCGGACCCTTGCCGCCCCCGCCGTCACCGCCTGGGTCCAGGGGCTGTGCGAGAGTGATCCCTTCCTGCGCGACACCTGCCGGGTCATCCTCCTCGGCGAAGTCGCCTCCGTCGCCGTCGAGCATCCGCTGTACGACCACCTCCCCGAAGCGCCCTACCAGTACAAGGAACTCCTCGGCGCGATCTGGCGTGAGCCCCTGCTGCCCCGCCTCGCTCCGGGCGAACGCGCCCGCACGCTCGCCTCCCTCCTGCATACGGATCCGACGGGCCGCGCGTTCACCGCTGAGCTCGTCGAGCGCTCCGGCCTCGCCCCGGAGACGTGGCTGAAGCGCCTCTTCACCGCCTTGCTGCCGCCCCTCCTGCACTTCCTCTACCGCTACGGCACGGTGTTCTCCCCGCACGGCGAGAACGCCATCGTCGTGTTCGACGAGAACGACGTGCCCGTACGGCTCGCGATCAAGGACTTCGTCGACGACGTCAACATCAGCGCCCGCCCCCTGCCGGAACACACCTCCATGCCCGACGAGGTGCGCTCCGTCCTCCTCACCGAAGAGCCGTCCTTCCTCACCCAGTTCATCCACTCCGGCCTCTTCGTCGGCGTCTTCCGCTATCTGTCCCCCCTGTGCGAGGAGCAGCTCGGAGTCTCCGAGGACACCTTCTGGTCACTCGTCCGGGCGGAGATCGTGCGCCACCACGCCCGCTTCCCGGAGCTGAAGGAGCGGTTCGAGCTGTTCGACATGCTCACCCCCGAGATCGAACGCCTCTGCCTCAACCGCAACCGCCTGCACGTCGACGGCTATCGGGACCGGGCGAGCCGCCCGCACGCGGCGATCCACGGCACGGTCCCCAACCCGCTGCATCCCTCCGTCCGCGTCCGGGAGTGACTGTCGTTGTCAGTGGTGCGCCGTAGGCTGGTCGGGCTATGACGAAGCCATCCCTCCCCGAGCTCCTGCACGCCGCCGTCACCGCCGTAGGCGGTACGGAACGGCCCGGCCAGGTCACCATGGCCGAGGCCGTCGCCGAGGCGGTCGACACCCAGTCCCATCTGCTCGTCCAGGCCGGCACCGGTACGGGCAAGTCGCTCGGCTATCTGGTGCCGGCCCTGGCGCACGGAGAGCGGGTCGTCGTGGCCACGGCCACCCTCGCCCTCCAGCGCCAGCTCGTGGAGCGGGACCTTCCGCGTACGGTCGAGTCCTTGCACCCGCTGCTGCGCCGGCGCCCGCAGTTCGCCATGCTCAAGGGCCGGTCGAACTACCTCTGCCTGCACCGGCTCCACGAAGGGGTGCCGCAGGACGAGGAGGAGGGGCTCTTCGACCAGTTCGAGGCGGCGGTGCCGTCCAGCAAGCTGGGGCAGGACCTGCTGCGCCTGCGGGACTGGTCGGACGAGACGGAGACCGGTGACCGGGACGACCTCACGCCCGGGGTCTCCGACCGGGCCTGGGGCCAGGTCTCGGTCTCCTCGCGGGAATGCCTCGGCGCGACGAAGTGCGCGTACGGCGCGGAGTGCTTCGCCGAGGCGGCCCGCGAGCGGGCCAAGCTCGCGGATGTCGTCGTCACCAACCACGCGCTGCTCGCGATCGACGCCATCGAGGGCGCGCCGGTCCTGCCGTCCCACGAGGTGCTGATCGTCGACGAGGCCCATGAGCTGGTCTCCCGGGTCACCGGCGTCGCCACCGGTGAGCTGACCCCCGCCCAGGTCAACCGCGCGGTCCGCCGTGCGGCGAAGCTGGTCAACGAGAAGGCGGCCGATGCCCTCCAGACCGCCGCCGAGGGGTTCGAGCGGGTCATGGAGCTGGCGCTGCCCGGACGGCTCGAAGAGGTGCCCGAGGACCTGGGGTACGCGCTGATGGCGCTGCGCGACGCGGCGCGCACGGTGATCTCCGCGATCGGGGCCACCCGGGACAAGTCGGTCGAGGACGAGAACGCCGTCCGCAAGCAGGCCCTGGCCTCGGTGGAGTCGATCCACGGCGTCGCGGAGCGCATCGCCCAGGGCTCCGAGTACGACGTCGTCTGGTACGAGCAGCACGACCGGTTCGGAGCCTCCGTCCGGGTCGCCCCGCTCTCCGTGTCGGGACTGCTGCGCGAGAAGCTGTTCGCGGAGCGCTCCGTGGTGCTGACCTCGGCCACCCTGAAGCTCGGCGGCGATTTCAACGGCGTGGGCGCGTCCCTGGGGCTTGCCCCCGAGGGCACGGCGGACGAGGACGTCCCGCAGTGGAAGGGGCTGGACGTCGGCTCCCCGTTCGACTACCCGAAGCAGGGCATCCTCTATGTCGCCCGGCATCTGAACACCCCGGGGCGCGAAGGCTCGCGTACGGACATGCTGGACGAGCTCGCCGAGCTGGTGGAGGCGGCCGGCGGCCGCACGCTGGGTCTCTTCTCCTCCATGCGGGGAGCCAAGGCGGCGGCCGAGGAGCTGCGGGAGCGCCTGGACAAGCCGATCCTGCTCCAGGGCGAGGAGACGCTCGGAGAGCTGATCAAGAACTTCGCGGGCGACCCGGAGACCTGCCTCTTCGGCACCCTGTCGCTCTGGCAGGGCGTGGACGTCCCGGGGCCGAGTTGTCAGCTCGTGGTCATGGACCGGATTCCCTTCCCCCGGCCCGACGATCCGCTGATGAGTGCCCGGCAGAAGGCGGTCGAGGAAGCGGGCGGCAACGGCTTCATGGCGGTGGCGGCGACGCACGCCGCCCTGCTGATGGCCCAGGGCGCCGGCCGGCTGGTCCGGGCGACCGGGGACAAGGGCGTCGTCGCCGTGCTGGACCCCCGACTGGCCAACGCGCGGTACGGAAGCTTTCTGCGCGCCTCGCTGCCGGACTTCTGGTACACCACCGACCGGAACCAGGCGCGCCGCTCCCTGGCCGCCATCGACGCCAAGGCCAAGGCGGACGGAGCGTAGGGCGGGTCCTGCCCCACGCTGGGCCGTCCGTCGGCAGAACACAGCCGAAGGCAGGGCAGAGCCGAGGCACGGCTGAGCCCCGAGGGCAGGGCAGACCCGGGGCAGGGCAGGGTCCCGGGATCGACGGCAAGGCAAAGCCCCGGGACCGACGTCATGATCGACGTCCTAGGGGGTCCCGGGGCCGAGCAGCCGTGACCGTCGCTTCCGACGCCTCAGACCCGGCGCAGCACCGCCACCACCTTGCCCAGGATGGTCGCCTCGTCGCCGGGGATCGGCTGGTACGCGGCGTTGTGAGGCAGCAGCCATACGTGGCCGTCCTCCCGGCGGAAGCGCTTGACCGTCGCCTCGCCGTCGAGCATGGCGGCGACGATGTCCCCGTTCTCCGCGACGGGCTGGCGGCGGACGGTGACCCAGTCGCCGTCACAGATCGCGGCCTCGATCATCGAGTCGCCGACGACCTTCAGGACGAACAGCTCACCGTCGCCGACGAGCTGGCGGGGGAGGGGGAAGACGTCCTCGACGGATTCCTCGGCGAGGATCGGCCCACCGGCGGCGATGCGGCCCACCAGCGGCACGTAGGACGCGGCGGGCTTGCCCGTCGTGTCGGTGGGCTGGGTGCTGGGCTGGTCCGATCCGCGCACCTCGTACGCGCGCGGACGGTGCGGGTCCCGGCGGAGGAATCCCTTGCGCTCCAGGGCCATCAGCTGGTGGGCGACGGACGAGGTGCTGGAGAGGCCCACGGCCTGACCGATCTCCCGCATGGAGGGCGGGTATCCCCGCCGCTGCACGGAGTCGCGGATGACCTCGATGACCCGCCGCTGCCGGTCCGTGAGCCCCGAGCTGTCCGCCCGGATGCCGGGGGGCCTGCCGGGCATGGAGCGTCCGGGGCGTGCGGCCTCGGGTCCGTCCGGGTTCATGACTGCGTCATTCATGGCATGCACCGGCTCAAGTCGGCTCGGGGAGCGGTGGTCCCGGGCGGTGATGGTGGCGCTGTCTGCGGTGGTGGTCACGTCGGCCCCTCTCGAATGTTCTCCCTAGCTGGACAACGGTAGTAGCTTTCGAAAGGTTGCGCCAAACACACGTTCGAGTGAAAAACGAATAAAGGGGTGCCGTGGTGGTGCCGACAGGTGTATAGGCGTCGCGCTGGGGGTCGCCCGCTCCGGCGGTACTCTCCTTCGCGGCCCGGCCCAAGTGTCGCATCCGGCCCCGCGTGCGGAGTGTTCCCTCCGGGCTCGCGCGCCGAGGCCCCGGCGGCTCGGCGGCCCCGCGTTTCCCGTACTCTCTTCCCTGGCCCACGCTCCCCCGGCGGCCCCTGAGCGGGATCCGGTGCGCGACACGCGATGGGGTCGAAAACGCGACCCAACCCTAGATCTAGTGGTTGGATTGCTTCAGTCGCCCAGAAGTTGTGGTCTCGGTTCAATCGCGCCGTGGTCATCGCCTATGCTGGGGACTGCTTCCAGGGGCCCGGACATGGCCCTGAAGAGGCTATTCAGTCGTGCGTGTGAAGGAGGGTTGGGAGCCATGCACTGCCCCTTCTGCCGGCACCCCGACAGCAGAGTCGTCGACAGTCGCACCACCGACGACGGGACGTCGATCCGTCGCCGCCGCCAGTGCCCCGACTGCTCCCGCCGCTTCACCACGGTGGAGACCTGCTCGCTGATGGTGGTCAAGCGCAGCGGCGTGACCGAACCCTTCAGCCGTACCAAGGTCATCTCCGGCGTCCGCAAGGCATGCCAGGGACGGCCCGTCACGGAGGACGCCCTCGCCAAACTCGGCCAGCGGGTCGAGGAGGCGGTGCGCGCCACCGGCAGCGCCGAACTGACCACCCACGACGTGGGACTGGCCATCCTCGGCCCCCTGCAGGAGCTCGACCTCGTCGCGTACCTGCGCTTCGCGTCCGTGTACCGGGCGTTCGATTCCCTGGAAGACTTCGAGGCCGCCATCGTGGAACTGCGCGCGCAGCGGCATTCCGCGGAGGACCGCGGGAACGGCGAGACCCCTGAGGTCCCCGCGCCCGCCATTGCCGCCGACTGAGCGGTACGCGCCCGTCACGGTCCGGAGTCACCTCCACCGACCGTCGGCCGGGCGAATCAAGACCTGTTCCCGGGGCCGAGTGCGGCCCTCGGGGCAACGGACACACACTGTGCCTGGGAAGATCTGGGCACTTCAGGGCGTTTTCGCCCACATATGGGAGGCGGCATGACAGAGACGGCGAGCGGCCCGGCACGAGGTTCCCGCACCAAGGGCGCCAAGGCGAGCAAGGGTCTGCGTATCGAGCGCATCCACACCAACCCCGGCGTGCACCCGTACGACGAGGTGGAGTGGGAGCGCCGTGACGTCGTCATGACCAACTGGCGCGACGGCTCGGTCAACTTCGAGCAGCGTGGCGTCGAGTTCCCCGACTTCTGGTCGGTGAACGCGGTCAACATCGTCACCAGCAAGTACTTCCGCGGGGCCGTCGGCACCCCGCAGCGCGAGACCGGCCTCAAGCAGCTGATCGACCGGATCGTGAAGACGTACCGGAAGGCCGGCGAGGACAACCACTACTTCGCCTCTCCCGCGGACGCCGAGATCTTCGAGCACGAGCTGGCCTACGCCCTCCTGCACCAGGTCTTCAGCTTCAACTCCCCGGTCTGGTTCAACGTCGGCACGCCCCAGCCGCAGCAGGTCTCCGCCTGCTTCATCCTGGCCGTCGACGACTCCATGGAGTCGATCCTCGACTGGTACAAGGAAGAGGGCATGATCTTCAAGGGAGGCTCCGGCGCCGGCCTGAACCTCTCCCGTATCCGCTCCTCCAAGGAGCTCCTTTCCTCTGGCGGCAACGCCTCCGGCCCGGTGTCGTTCATGCGCGGCGCCGACGCCTCCGCCGGAACGATCAAGTCGGGCGGCGCCACCCGCCGCGCGGCCAAGATGGTCATCCTCGACGTCGACCACCCCGACATCGAGAACTTCATCGAGACCAAGGTCAAGGAGGAGGAGAAGATCCGCGCCCTGCGTGACGCGGGCTTCGACATGGACCTGGGCGGCGACGACATCACGTCCGTCCAGTACCAGAACGCCAACAACTCCGTCCGTGTGAACGACGAGTTCATGAAGGCGGTCGAGTCGGGCGGCAAGTTCGGGCTCCGTGCCCGGATGACCGGCGACGTCATCGAAGAGGTCGAGGCGAAGTCCCTCTTCCGCAAGATGGCCGAGGCTGCCTGGGCCTGCGCCGACCCGGGCATCCAGTACGACGACACCATCAACGCCTGGCACACCTGCCCGGAGTCCGGCCGGATCAACGGCTCGAACCCGTGCAGCGAGTACATGCACCTGGACAACACCTCGTGCAACCTCGCCTCGCTGAACCTGATGAAGTTCCTCAAGGACGACGGCCTGGGCAACCAGTCCTTCGAGTCCGAGCGCTTCGCCAAGGTCGTCGAGCTGGTCATCACGGCGATGGACATCTCGATCTGCTTCGCCGACTTCCCCACGCAGAAGATCGGCGAGAACACCCGCGCCTTCCGCCAGCTGGGCATCGGTTACGCCAACCTCGGCGCCCTCCTGATGGCGACCGGCCACGCGTACGACAGCGACGGCGGCCGTGCGCTCGCCGGCGCCATCACCTCGCTGATGACCGGCACCTCGTACAAGCGCTCCGCCGAACTGGCCGCGGTCGTCGGCCCGTACGACGGCTACGCCCGCAACGCCGAGCCGCACCAGCGCGTCATGAAGCAGCACGCCGACGCCAACGCCAAGGCCGTCCACATGGACGACCTCGACTCCCCGGTCTGGGCCGCCGCGACGGAGGCCTGGCAGGACGTGGTCCGGCTCGGCGCGAAGAACGGCTTCCGCAACGCGCAGGCCTCGGTCATCGCGCCCACCGGCACCATCGGTCTCGCGATGTCCTGCGACACCACCGGTCTGGAGCCCGACCTCGCCCTGGTCAAGTTCAAGAAGCTGGTCGGCGGCGGCTCGATGCAGATCGTCAACGGCACGGTGCCGCAGGCGCTGCGCCGCCTCGGCTACCAGCCCGAGCAGGTCGAGGCGATCGTCGCCCACATCGCCGAGCACGGCAACGTCGTCGACGCCCCCGGTCTGAAGACCGAGCACTACGAGGTCTTCGACTGCGCGATGGGCGAGCGCTCCATCTCCGCGATGGGCCACGTCCGGATGATGGCGGCCATCCAGCCGTGGATCTCCGGCGCGCTCTCCAAGACGGTGAACCTCCCCGAGAGCGCCACCGTCGAGGACGTCGAGGAGGTCTACTTCGAGGCGTGGAAGATGGGCGTCAAGGCGCTCGCGATCTACCGCGACAACTGCAAGGTCGGCCAGCCCCTCTCCGCCAAGACCAAGGAGAAGGAAGAGGTCACCGCCAAGGCCGAGGAGACCATCCGCGAGGCCGTCGAGAAGGTCGTCGAGTACCGCCCGGTCCGCAAGCGTCTCCCCAAGGGCCGTCCCGGCATCACCACCTCCTTCACGGTGGGCGGCGCCGAGGGCTACATGACCGCCAACTCCTACCCGGACGACGGTCTCGGCGAGGTCTTCCTGAAGATGTCCAAGCAGGGCTCGACCCTCGCGGGCATGATGGACGCCTTCTCGATCGCCGTCTCGGTCGGCCTGCAGTACGGCGTTCCGCTGGAGACGTACGTCTCGAAGTTCACCAACATGCGCTTCGAGCCGGCCGGTATGACGGACGACCCGGACGTGCGGATGGCGCAGTCGATCGTCGACTACATCTTCCGCCGCCTGGCGCTGGACTTCCTGCCGTTCGAGACCCGTTCGGCCCTCGGTATCCACTCCGCCGAGGAGCGCCAGCGTCACCTGGACACCGGCAGCTACGAGCCGTCGTTCGAGACGGAGGAGCTGGACACGGACAGCCTGGCCCAGTCGGCCCCGGTCCACGCCGAGCCCCTGAAGGCGGTCCCGGCGCCTGCGGAGTCCGCCGCGAAGACGACGCCGAAGACGGCGCACACCTCGGCCGAGCTGGTCGAGATGCAGCTCGGCATCAGTGCCGACGCCCCGCTCTGCTTCTCCTGCGGTACGAAGATGCAGCGCGCCGGCTCCTGCTACATCTGCGAGGGCTGCGGCTCGACGAGCGGCTGCAGCTGAAGCCGCTCGGAATCGCGTCTGATGCGGCGCTGGGCAGCTGCTGCTGAGGACGCGAGTCCGCACATATGAGAGGGCGCCGGCCATCGGGTCGGCGCCCTCTCCGTCCATCCCGGACCGGCCGTGTTCAGGGCGATGCGCGACTGCCGGGTCATGCGGCAGCGGACCAGCTGGGTCAAGGCACGAACGGTCCGGGCCCGCGTCGCCCCGGACCGACACTTCGCGGCCTCGACGAACGATCCCAGGGGCAGGGGCAGGGGCAGGGGCAGGGGCAGGGGCAGGCCGCAGAGGCCGAAGTGCCTTGCGGCCACACACCCACCGCTACGACTGCTGAGTCGGCCCGGACCGGCCCGGCTCAGCAGTCGTAGCGGTGGGTGTACGGAGTGCCGGGGCAGGCGCGGCAGACGAAGAAGTACATGCCGCCGAGGTCGCCCAGGCACATGTCGTGCCCGAAGGTGTCGAGGGCGCCAGGATCGGCCTCGGCCTGCCAGGACGGGGCCGCGGATATCCCCTGGCGTGGGTCCCGGTCGTCCAGGGGGAGCCAACGGCCCATGCCCGGCTCGGTCGCGGTGACGCTGAGCAGGTGTTCCATGCGCGTCCCGCAGCCCGCGCAGTGCGGCCAGTCGGGCGGCTGGGTCCACCCCGGGTAACCGCCGACCTTGCTCTGCTGCGTGGTGGCCACCTCGAAGTAGCAGTAGCCCTGCTTCTCCTTCAGGTCGTCGAACCGCTCGTCGAGCAGATCGGAGAGCTCCTCCGGCAGGTCCCCGTTCGGGTACTCCACGGCCGCGGTGGGGGACACCGTGCACGGGCGGGGCAGGTAATCCTCCTCCACGGTGTGCGGGCGCGGCGGCTCCCCGGCAGCGGTGCCGGCGGCCGTCAGCTCCGTGCTGCGCCAGAGCAGCCGGGGGTTGGCCGCGTACTGGTCGTCCTCGTGGACGAGCGGGCACCAGAGGATCTGCAGCAGGTCGGTACCGGCCGGGAAAGCGAGGCCGGGCACATCCCGCGCGTACAGCTGCACGACCGGGACCATCGCCACGGGTTCGGGCCCGACGGGCGCGTCGAGCGGTTTGTAGTGGCCCGGTTCCGCGCACATCGGCCAGGGCTCGTCGGCCGGCCACAGCAGCGGCCCGCCGATGGAGCTGTCCCCCGGGCCGGGCTGCCCGGCCCGGGGGTAGAGGAGGGTGACGTCGCGCGACGTACCGGTCAGCTCCGGAAAGACCGCCTCGACGTCGAAGGGAATCGGCGCCAGCGGCCTGGGGCCGGTCGGCCGGGACCGGCGGGTTCCTGCGCGGTGCGCCCTGACGGCATGGCGTCTCCTGCTCCTGGTGGTCGTACGCCGCCGACCCTAGCCCGCACCTCCGACAGTCGGCGTGTCCGTCCCCACCACACTGGAGGCTGCGTGCGCTCCCCGATCGGGAACCGGATGCCGGGGAAGAGCGCATCCCGGGAACAAGTGATCTCCGCCCGTACCGGACGCGCGTGGGTGGGCGGGACCGCACGGGACCCAGCTGACCCGCGACGGGCGAGACGGGCGAAGGGGACCGGCCACTCGCCGGTCCCCTTCGCCTTACCACCCCGGGTTGTCCGGAACTGGCCGCTGTCAGCCCTCGGCGGCCCGGCTTCCCATCGCGGCGGCGAACGTGTCGGGCTCGCCGTCGTAACCGCGGACGGCCGACCGGAAGCCCCAGAGGCCCGCGCTGTCCCGGGTGAACTCCCCGATGACTGCCGCAGTCGCCCACGCCACGTCGGAGAAGTCGTTCTCCGCCAGCTTCGTGTAGCCCTCAGCGATCTCCATCGCCGTGTTCTCTATGGCGCCGAAGGTTTTGTGCCCCTCGCGCTGCTGGATGGCGACGCCGACCACCACTCGCCCGTACCGCTCGGCCAGCCGGTCCAGCTCGATCGTCATGACCTCGTCGAAGCCGAAACCCTGCCCGGTCCGGCTGTCCCGGTTCAGCGTGATGGTGCCGTCCGGGGAACGGCTGTCGAAGTGGACGAGATAGGCGGGGGCACCGTACGGATCGTCGGCCGGGTAGGTCGCCGCGATGATGTCGAGATCGTTGGGCGCCTCCCCGTGCGGACTGGGGTCCCATTTGACCCGTACCTCGACCTTGTCGATGTCCTTGTTCGGAGTGCTCAAGAAAATCCCCTCCCGGCCGACGGCCCTTGGACCGTTCTCATCGCCCGATACACGACTGACCCGATCATGTACGGAACCGGCCGCTGAACCAACTGCCCAGGAATCGGACGGCGGATTCGGGCCATCTGCAGTCCGAAGTCCGAAGTCCGAAGTCCGAAGTCCGAAGTCGGAGTCGGAGTCGGAGTCGGAGGGGCGAAGTCCGAAGCCGCACTCGGAACCGGGAGGTCCGGCGTGCGGACCCGACGCCCGGCCCGCGCGGCGCAGACCGCGCCTCAGTGAGGAATCCTGCGCGGTGGGCGCTGCCGGACCTCCTCGCGGAACACCTCGACCGCGCTGAAGGTGAGGTTGGCGAGCTGGACCTCCTTGCCCTGGTGCATCAGCGAGAGCGCCAACGGCAGACCCGCGTTGACGTCGAACCCCCCTCCCGCTCCCGCGACGAGGATGCGCCGGGCGGAGGCGAGACGGTCGAACAGGGGATGGGCGTGCAGCGTCGTCATGGTGATCATCGTGGGAGCGGAACGGCCGGTTCGCGTGCACTCCCCGGGACCGTGACGCGTGCCACGTTCCGCGCCGTACGATGGCGCGGTGCTGGTGAAGTGGATTCGCTGTTCCGTGGTGGACCGTCATGGTTTCGAACGGGGGCAGCGGAAGTGGGCGGGGCTGGTCGGTGAGCCGGGATTCCGGGGACAGAGCGGCGGGTGGAGCCGAACGCGCCCCGATGTCGCCCACGTCTTCGCGTTCTGGGAGAACCGCGTCTTCTACGACTCCTTCATGGCCCGCGGGCACGACCGGCTCGCTGCCGGGCAGTCGGGCATGTTCCGCGATATGCAGGTCACCCTCTTCGAGCGCCGCTTCGACGTGAAGACGGGCTTCGAGCCCCACTTCGCGGAGGCCGACGTCGCCAGGATCGCGCACAGCCGGGTGCACGAGGACCGCGCCGAGCATTTCGTCCTGATGCAGCAGCAGGTATGGAATCCCGCCATGGCGGGATCGCCCGGCATGCTGCGCGGTGTGTTCGGTGAGGCACCGGGCAACGAGTTCCTGGCACTCTCCCTGTGGAAGTCGAACGCCGAGCGCGGCAAGTACCGAGCGGCCGGAGCCGAGCGTCTGGCGGCCCGCGCGCAGACCGAGACGGACGTGATCGCGCTGACGGGGGACGTCGTGGACCTGGAGCTGTCCTGGACGGTGTGACCCGGGTGGTCCCGTTCCCGGGCGGGTGCGACCGGGGCGGCCTGCTCATGGGCGGTGCGACCGGGACGACCCCTTCCGGGATGGGCGCGACCGGGGCGGTCTGCTCCCGGGCGGTGTGATCCGGGCTGCCTGATCAGGGGCGCTGTGACCACGACGACCCGTTCCGGGACGGGGGCCGGCCGGGACGGCTCGTTCCCGGGCGGTGTGATCGGGGCGGTCTGTTCCGGGTGGTGTGCCCCAGGTGGCCCGCTCCGGCTGCCCCGACCGATCGCGCGGGTCCGATCCGTTCTAGGCTCGGGACATGGCACGACCGCAGCGCATCGTCCTCGTCCGCCACGGCGAGTCCGAGGGCAACGCCGACGACACGGTGTACGAGCGGGAGCCCGACCACGCGCTCCGGCTCACCGCCACCGGTCTGCGGCAGGCCCGCGAGGCCGGGGAGCGGCTGCGCGAGCAGTTCGGCGACGAGCGGGTGAGCGTCTACATCTCCCCCTACCGCCGCACCCACGAGACGTTCCGGGCCTTCGATCTCGATCCGGCACGCGTCCGGGTCCGCGAGGAGCCCCGGCTCCGCGAACAGGACTGGGGAAACTGGCAGGACCGGGACGACGTACGGCTGCAGAAGGCCTACCGGGACGCCTACGGGCACTTCTTCTACCGCTTCGCCCAGGGCGAGTCCGGCGCCGACGTCTACGACCGGGTCGGGGCGTTCCTGGAGAGCCTGTACCGGAGCTTCGAGGAGCAGGACCACCCGGAGAACGTCCTCCTGGTCACCCACGGACTGACGATGCGGCTGTTCTGCATGCGCTGGTTCCACTGGTCGGTCGCGGAGTTCGAGTCACTGTCGAATCCGGGCAACGGCGAGACGCGGACCCTGCTGCTGGGCGAGAACGGCCGCTACGCCCTCGACCGGCCCTTTCAACGCTGGCGGGCCCCTGAACCGTACGGCCGCACCGGTTAGAGTGGCTGTGCGATGACCGCTGACTCTGCTTCCGCGAGGCGCTTCGAACGCGCCCTGGCCAGCCTGCGTGGGCTGTCCGTGGGAGACGCCCTGGGCTCCCAGTTCTTCGTTCCGGCCAACTACCCCCTGCTGAGACAGCGGGCCCTGCCGCCCGGCCCCTGGCAGTGGACCGACGACACCGAGATGGCCTGCTCGATCCTCGCCGTGCTCGCCGGGCACGGCCGTATCGACCAGGACGCGCTGGCCCGCTCTTTCGCCGAGCGCCACGACTTCGACCGCGGCTACGGCCCCGCCGTCAACCGGCTCCTCAGGCTCGTGCGGGAGGGCGGCGACTGGCGGGAGCTGTCCTCGGCGCTGTTCCAGGGCCAGGGCTCCTGGGGCAACGGTTCCGCGATGCGCATCGCCCCGCTCGGCGCCTGGTACGCGGACGACCCGGAGCAGGCGACGCACCAGGCGGAGATCTCGTCGTACACCACCCACCAGCACCGCGAGGCCGTCGTCGGCGCCATGGCCGTGGCCGCAGCGGCCTCGCTCGCCGCTGCCCCCGGCGGCCCGCCGAGCCCCGAGGACCTCCTCGACGGCGTCATCGCGCTCGTGCCCCGCAGCGCGGTCGGCGCGGGGCTGCGCCGGGCCCGCGACATGCTGGACTACCACGACGCGGGGACGGTCGCCGCCGTTCTCGGCAACGGCCGCCGGACCAGCGCCCACGACACCGTGCCGTTCTCGCTCTGGTCCGCCGCCCGACGCCTCGGCAGCTATGAGGACGCGTTCTGGGTGACGGCGCAGGCGGGCGGCGACGTCGACACGACGTGTGCCATCGTCGGCGGTGTCGTCGCGTCGGGCGAGACCGGAGCGCCGCCCTCCGACTGGCTGGCGCAGACGGAGGAGCCGCCGGCGTGGCTGTCCCTCGCCCCCCGGTGACAGCCCCGCTCCGCTGCTCATCTGTCACGGTCCTGCCACAGGATCACTCTGCGTATCTGCGAACGCGAGTTCGGGACTAATCTTTCGGCCACGCCACCCCTCGTTGATCTTGGGTGCGCGCGCCGAATGAGACACCGGGCCGTGCGTCGGCTGTGGGCCGTGCCCCGGCATCGGTGGGGGAGGGGTCCCATGTCCGATCAGCCGTCCGAGGCGTCCAGACCGCCGGAACAGTCACCGGAAGCCGGTGCGCAGCAGCAATCCGAACCCAATCCGGAACCGGAACCGGAACGCAAAGGGCAACCGAAACCGGAACCGGAACGGAAGCCGAAACCGGAATCTCCGGCGCCCGCCGCGCCCGCCGCGCCCGCCGCGCCCGCCGCGTCCGACAAGACCACCGCGACCGCCGGTGCGCCGTCCCGCGTCGGCCCACCGGCAGCCGGACCCGGTAACCCCTGGCAGAACACGGCCGGCGCGCCCGGAGGCAAGGACAGCACGGAGGACGGCGTGACGGCCCGGCTCCGGCCCCCCGCTCCGCCCCTGATCCGTCCCGCCGTGCTCTGGTCGGTCCTGGCCACCGCCGTCCTGAGCGCGC